>NZ_JBHIPR010000077.1:0-121979 GCF_042196145.1 Bartonella sp. AP258QHHD | reverse complement strand
TGAGACATTGAATTATGCTATTCAGGATGTTCGGAAAGAAGCAAGACAAGCTGCTGCTATTGGTCTAGCGGTGTCCAACTTACGTTACTATGATATACCAGGATCTTTAAGTGTTTCATTTGGGAGTGGTTTATGGCGCAGTCAATCTGCACTTGCTATTGGTGCTGGTTATACATCTGAAGATGGAAATATTCGCTCGAATGTATCTGTGACAAGTGCTGGAGGTCATTGGGGAATAGGTGCTGGAATTACTCTGAGGTTGAGATGATAATAGAAAAAATGGCTGTTATTGTAAAAACGAGAAGTATGTTAGTAAAGGTTCTGCTGTTTGCTCTTGCCTTAATAGGCAAGAGCGAAAGCTTTGCCAACGAGAACAATAATATTTATACAGTGCATCCACCGCACTTATCGATACCTAAGGGAGAACCTGGCGAAACACGTCGAATTATTATGCAGTTTTATGATTGGACTTTGATTTGTGACGAAAAACAAAAGCTTAAACATAAGCAAGGTATATGTAATGTGACACAGACGGTTCATGATCAAGAAGGAAATACCATTTTTAGTTGGTCTCTTGTTTCTACGACAAGTGGTCAAGCAGTGATGCTTTTTCGAACATTGCCAAATTCTGATATAAATGTTCCGATTCAAATGTTTGTAAAAGGTGTTAAAAAACCTGTTCTTATTAATTATACGCAATGTAATGAAACGGTTTGTTTGGCACAATCACCTGTAGGGCCGGTTTTGACTAAACAAATAGAGCAGAACAATAAGGTACGTATTTCCTATAAAACTAAAGAAGGTAAGGTATTTTCTTTTACTGTACCATTTAAAGGGTTAAATGCAGCACTTAATTCTTTCCGTCCTTAGAATTCATCGAGTATTTTTAACAAGAGTCATTTTTCCATAAATTGTTGTATTATATTTCTGAGTGTAAATTATAAGGTCAAATAAGTAAGAAGTTTTATATAATATGATATCGAGGTGATTTATTGGAAAGAGTGAGAGTTTTATGAATATAAAGTCACAGTAAGTTATTTATATGTAATAGAAAATAAAGTTAGTGTTTCCCGTAATGCTTAAAGAATGATTTCGTTAGTTATTAAAAGTAAAAAAGATTAGAAATACTCGATTTATTCCTTACAATAATGAGTAGACTAAATTCTTTTTTTAAGCTTAAAATGGATTTTTAAAGCGGTCTGATTAAGCATTAATATTTTTCAGATAAATTTATAATTCTAGAGTTTTTTTTGAACGATAGGTTTTATTGGTATTCACGAAATAACAGCTATTGTAATTGCATTTTGTAGTACTACGGAAATTTTATTCCAGCATAATCAAAGCCATTTCATTGCATATAACAAACAAGGTTTGTGTGTGGATAACAAAAAAAATTTTTTTCTTATAAACCGTACTAATGTATAGGTTGTTGTAACCTTAAGAGTCAGCAAATAGTATGATAGTGTAGGTTTGTTACAATAGAGGTGTGCTCCGTGTGAATGGTATCAAGAAAAGAGCATAATTTATAAAAATTGATGTGAACGTAAACGATTAATTTATAGTTTTAAGTTCATAAAGAGATGCATGATTTCACGGAAACAACCGAAAGATTATACAAAAAACTGAATGATGTTAGTGTAGAAAATTTTAATGATAGAAAAAGAAAGAATGATTTCTTGTATATATCATTTGATGCTGCATTATTGCTTTATTTAGGAATGAGCAGAAGAGTTTTCGCGTTTATTTATTGGGGGACGCTCAAGGGATAAGGGACATGACCCCGTTAAATTATGGTTCAAAAGAGTTAAAGCAAGGAGAAATATACGATACCAAAGCAGATCAGTTGTATGATCAGTGCGGTAGTAATACAAATAATCTTTCTGCATTGTCACGAACAGAGGCATACTCTGTCCTTGTTGATATAAAGAGACAACAGAGAAAAAAACATTATGAACAGAAACAGGTTTTTGTTCAATCTGAGGCAGCTTTTGAGTTTCATAATCAGATAATGATAGGTGCTCAAAAAACAAAAAAACTCAAAGCACCTTTTCTTCGACGGTTCCATTCAGTAAAATCTCCACCTCTTTATGCGGCACTTGATCTCGGAACAAATAATTGTCGTCTTCTTATCGCATCTCCCAGTAAACCTGGATATTTTCGTGTTGTTGATGCTTTTTCTCGTATTGTACGATTGGGAGAAGGTTTAATAAATAACGGTTTTCTTAATACACAAGCTATGGATCGTGCGATTGAAGCATTAAAGATTTGTCATTTAAAGCTAAAACAAAGGCATATTAAGCGTTATCGCTTGATTGCAACGGAAGCTTGTCGTTCTGCAGAAAATGGTAGACATTTTATTCAGCGTGTTTTGGAGGAGACAGGTCTTGAATTGGAAATTGTTGATCGGCAAACAGAAGCGCGTTTTGCTGTTACAGGGTGTAGTACACTTGTTGAACCAAATACTGACGCAATTGTGCTTTTTGATATTGGAGGAGGATCATCAGAAATTGTGCTACTGGATGTTTCTCAAAAGCGTTCTTTTCGTTTAGCTCGACAAATTATCGCTTGGACTTCTCTTCCTGTTGGTGTTGTTACGCTTGCTGAACGTTTTGGAGGGAATGATATTAGCTTAGACGATTTTGAAAAAATGAAAAGCTATGTGCGAGGGTTATTAAATAATTTTTCAGATCGTCATAAATTAGGAGAGTTAGCACAAGGTTCGAAGTTTCATCTTTTGGGAACCTCCGGTACGGTTACGACTTTAGCAGGAATGTATCTTAATTTAGAGCGTTATGATAGGAAAAAAGTGGATGGCATTTGGATGAATGATGCAGACATTACACTTATGACACAACGCCTATTATCATGGGATATAGAAAAACGTGTCATAAGTCCTTTTATTGGACGCGAGAGAGCAGATTTAGTTTTAGCTGGTTGTGCAATTTTAGATGTTATTCGGGAAGTTTGGCCAAGTCAGCGTTTAAGAGTTGCTGATCGTGGATTAAGGGAAGGAATTTTGATAGAGCTGATGTTACGCGATGGAGTATGGTGTCGTCGTAGAAAGAGCAGAGATTTCAAGCGTTAGAGAATTAAATATGGAGACAATGAATAACGATGAAAAAAACAACAAAAACACCGAGAGGTGGCTATGGAGGTTCAGGGTCACATGAATTATATCAGCGCGTAAAAAAGAAAGCAGGAACCATTAAAGCTTCATCACGACGATGGTTAGAGAGGCATCTGAATGATCCTTATGTCCATCAATCAAAAGTAGATGGGTATCGTTCGCGTGCGGCTTATAAACTCATTGAAATTAATGAGCGCTATAGGTTTTTGAAAAAAGGTCAAAAGGTTATTGATCTAGGAGCAGCACCTGGGGGCTGGTGTCAGGTGGCTGAGCGTATAGTAGGGTCAAGTGATGAGGATCCTAGCGTTGTTGGTATTGATTATTTACATGTTGATCCATTACCTAGAGTTGCCATGTTGGAAATGGATTTTTTGCATACAGATGCACCGCAGAAATTAATTGAAACTTTAGGGACAAAACCGGATGTGGTTCTTTCTGATATGGCAGCGCCAACAACAGGTCATCGTCAGACGGATCATTTAAGAACGATTTATTTATGTGAAGTTGCGGCTGATTTTGCTCTTTCGGTTCTTAAGCCTGGGGGACATTTTTTAGCAAAGGCTTTTCAAGGAGGAGCAGAAAACACTCTTCTTACGACACTAAAACAGCATTTTAAAAAAGTCTATCATGTTAAACCACCCGCAAGCCGATCAGAATCAGTAGAGCTTTATCTTCTAGCACTTGAATTTAAGGGAAAAACAAACATTCAAGAATAGCGCCTTCTTTTAAGAAGATTTAACTTTACTTAACCTATTTAGATGTGATGATTTTTTTCTCAAAGAGTTATCGGCGATAGTGACAGTTTTTCTGTTATCAATGATGAAAAACTGGTAAAACTAATGTATTGCCTATAGAGGTAAAGAGATTGATTCCTCAGTGAGTACTTCCAATGAAATTTCTTGATCAAGCTAAAGTTTATATTCGTTCTGGTAATGGAGGTTCTGGAGCAGTATCATTTCGTCGTGAAAAATTCATAGAATTTGGGGGGCCTGATGGAGGGAATGGAGGACGGGGTGGTGATGTCTGGGCTCTTGTTGTTGATGGACTTAACACGCTGATTGATTATCGGTACCAACAGCATTTTAAAGCAAAAACAGGGGGACATGGCAAGGGGCGTAATATGACGGGTGAGAAGGGTGATGATGTCATCCTTAAAGTTCCGGTTGGGACTCAAATTTTTGAAGAAGATAATACAACGTTAATATGTGATTTAACGGAAGTGGGACAGCGCTATCGCCTTGCAAAAGGAGGGAATGGCGGTTTTGGCAATCTTCACTTTACAACATCGACAAATCGGGCACCGCGTCGTGCAAATCCAGGTTTGGCTGGAGAAGAGCGTGCAATATGGCTTCGTTTGAAGTTGATTGCTGATGCGGGGCTTGTTGGTTTACCAAATGCCGGAAAATCAACTTTTTTAGCTTCTGTAACGGCTGCAAAACCAAAAGTTGCAGATTATCCTTTTACCACTCTACATCCTCATCTTGGTGTTGTACGTATTGATGGTCGTGAATTTGTTTTGGCTGATATTCCGGGATTGATTGAAGGAGCGCATGAAGGTGTAGGAATTGGAGACCGTTTTTTAGGACATGTAGAACGTTGTCGTGTCCTCCTTCATTTGATTTCTGCTCAAGAAGAAGATGTTGCAAAAGCATATCAAATTGTGCGTCATGAACTTGAGGCATATGGAAATAATCTAAGTGATAAAACTGAAATTGTAGCTTTAAGCCAGATAGATACTCTCGCTCATGAAGAGCGTAAAACGAAACATGAAGCTTTGCAAAGAGTAACGGATCAACCTGTTATGATGTTTTCTGCGGTTAGCCGCGAAGGTTTAGAAAATGTGCTGCGTGCTGGTGCACATATTATTGAAATGTCACGCAAAGAGGAGATCAGTGGGGATAGCAAGGTTGATTGAGATGGCTGTTGGATCGCAAAAACTTACACACTATAAACGTATTGTGGTCAAGATTGGATCTGCCCTTTTGGTTGATCCTCAGGCAGGTTTACGGGTTGAATGGCTTAAAAGCTTGATCAATGATGTTGTTGAATTACACAAAGGAGGCGTAGAGATATTATTGGTGTCTTCAGGTGCTATTGCTTTAGGAAGGACATTGCTACAGCTTCCTAAAGGGGCTTTGAAATTGGAAGAAAGCCAGGCATGTGCTGCTTTGGGGCAAATTGAGTTAGCAAAAACCTATGGTGATGCGCTTGCTCAACATGGGCTCAAAACAGGCCAAATTTTGCTCACTTTATTTGATACGGAGGAGCGAAGGCGTTATCTCAATGCACGTGCAACGATTGAGACGCTTTTATATTTGGGAGCTGTGCCTGTTATTAATGAGAATGATACTGTTGCAACAACTGAAATTCGTTATGGTGATAATGATCGTTTAGCTGCACGTGTGGCAACAATGGTGAGGGCAGATCTTTTAATACTTTTATCCGATATTGATGGTCTTTATACAAAGTCTCCCCATAGTGATCCTACGGCTGAATTTATACCTTTTGTTGCATCCATTACGCATGATATCGAAAAAATGGCAGATGTTGCTGCTTCAGAGTTTTCACGGGGAGGAATGAAGACTAAGCTTGAAGCCGGAAAAATAGCTAATGCTGCTGGAACGGCGATGATTATCACCTCAGGCAAGCGTATGAATCCTCTTGCTGCAATTGACAAAGGTGAACGCAAGAGTTTTTTTGCGGCAAGTAAGAAATCTGTCAATGCTTGGAAAACATGGATTTCTGGTCATTTAGATCCATCTGGTGTTTTGACGATTGATCAAGGAGCCATTAGGGCTCTTGAATCAGGAAAATCATTATTAGCTGCAGGGGTTATTGGCGTTGAGGGAAATTTCCAGCGTGGGGATACGGTTGCAATTGTTGGTACAGATGGAGTTGAGATTGCGCGTGGACTTGTAAGCTATGACAAAGATGAGGCTGTACGCATTATAGGACATAAAAGTGAAGAAATCGAAGCTATTCTTGGGTATGAGGCGCGCTCTGCTATGGTGCATCGTAATGATATGATTGTACGTTTCTTGATCAATTCTGTTTAAAAAAGTTACTTTTGTTTTTATTGTTTTGGCAGAGTGGATGTTACGATGACTTTAGAAGAAAAAATGAAAGATATGGGACAAAAAGCACGCTATGCCGCTGCAGCATTGGCTGTTGCTTCTTCTGAGCAAAAGAACAATGCATTAGAAATGATCGCTTTAAGTTTAGAGGCTCAGTCAGATGAAATTTTACGGGCGAATTGTCAAGATTTAGAGAATGCTGCTCAGAATAATTTGAAAGCTGCAATGATTGATCGGCTAAAATTAGATGATTTGCGTTTACGTGCAATGATAGACAGTGTTCGCCAAGTTGCTCGTTTATCTGATCCTGTTGGACAAGTGATGGATGAATGGACGCGTCCAAATGGGCTTCATATAAGTCGTGTACGAACACCTCTTGGTGTGATTGGCATTATTTATGAAAGTCGTCCAAATGTTACAGTTGATGCGAGTTCTTTGTGCTTAAAAGCTGGCAATGCTGCGATTTTGCGCGGTGGTTCGGATAGCTTTCATTCTTCTCATGCTCTTCATTTAGCTTTGGTACAAGGTTTAGAGCGCTCTGGTTTACCTAAAGATGCCATCCAAATGGTTGGAACGACAGATCGTGCTGCCGTTGGGGAAATGCTCAAAGGGTTGGATGGAGCGATTGATGTGATCGTACCACGTGGTGGAAAGAGCCTTGTTGCTCGTGTTCAGTCTGATGCACGTGTTCCAATTTTTGCTCATTTGGAGGGACTTTGTCATATTTATATTGATAAATCGGCAGATTTAGATATGGCACGCAATATTGTTTTAAATGCAAAGCTGCGGCGAACAGGGATATGCGGTGCTGTTGAGACAGTTCTCATTGACAGCCAAGCATTAAAAAAATTTCTTCCTGTTTTAACTGCTTTACAGGAAAAGGGGTGTGAAATTCGTGCCACAGAAGATATTGTTTTTCTTATGCCAGATGTCAAATTAGCTTCTGAAGAAGATTGGTCGCATGAATATCTTGATGCTATTCTTTCTGTTAAAACGGTTGAGGGTGTTGAGGGAGCCATTGCTCATATCAAGCGTTATTCATCAGGACATACGGAATCGATTATTGCTGAGGATTTGGAAGTGGTGAAGAATTTTTTTAATCATTTAGATTCAGCTATTTTATTGCACAATGCATCTACACAATTTGCTGATGGAGGTGAATTTGGTTTTGGAATGGAAATTGGTATCGCAACAGGAAAAATGCATGCACGTGGTCCCATAGGTGTTGAACAGCTAACATCATTTCAATATCACGTTAAAGGAAATGGTCAGGTTAGAGCTTGAGAACACCATTTTTTCCATGGAAAAATTGTATGCCACATGTTGAAAGATCTAATGTTGTGGGTCTTTTTGGTGGTTCCTTTAATCCACCGCATGCGGGGCATCTTCTTGTTGCAAAAATTGCCATTCGGCGTTTGCATCTTGATCAGTTATGGTGGATGATCACTCCAGGAAATCCTTTAAAGGATTGTACACAGTTGCTCCCTTTAGAGGAGAGAATGCGATTAAGTTTTAAACTTATTGACCATCCGAAAATTCGCTTGACAGGTTTTGAACAGGCTATAGGGAGCAAAGTATCAGTAGATACGATTTTTCATATTCTTACCCATTACAGTGGCGTAAATTTTGTATGGATTATGGGGGCAGATAGTTTTGCGACGATACATCATTGGTATCGATGGCATGATATCGTCTCTATGCTTCCTATTGCGATTATTGATCGTCCTTTAGGCAATTGGTCAGCACTTTCCTCTCCTATGGCACATATTTATCGCCGTTTTCGTTTGGATGAGAGAGAAAGTAAGCGATTACCTTTTATCAAGCCACCAGTTTGGACTTATTTGCATGGACCTTTATCTTTTCAATCTTCAACAAACCTTCGTTTGAAGAAGAATGATTTTTCTTGAACATTTCATAAGATTCTGTTTCTCTTTAGAGAAGTCTCTTTTTTAGATTCCACAACGATAAGAAAGGATATTGATCTGAAAAACATTGCACACAAACACTCTTACGATACTATGCCTTCAAAAGAAAAAAAAGTTTTTTCTGTTAGTGAGAGTCTTGAAGTTATTCTCAAGAGTTTAGAAGATACAAAAGCAGAAGATATTGTTGCTATTGATATTCGAGGGAAGTCATCTTTGGCTGATTATATGGTCATAGCTTCAGCAAATTCGCAGCGTCATGTATCGTCTGTTGCTGATCATTTATTACATACTTGGAAAGATAGTGGGCAGGGGCTTGCGCGTGTAGAAGGGCTTGCTGGAGGTGACTGGGTATTGATTGATACAGGTGATATTATCATTCATCTTTTTCGTCCAGAAATTCGTCTTTTTTATAATTTAGAAAAAATATGGATGACGCCGGATTTAAACGATACGGCTTTGCTTCTCTTCGGAGATCATTAAAATGCAAATTTCTATTTTTGCGGTTGGTCGTATGAAAAGTGGGGCGGAGCAAAAATTAGTTCAGCATTATTTGGATCGTTTTTCTAAAATTTCTGGAGATGTAGGCTTTCATTTAAAAAAGTTACAAGAGATACCAGAAAGTCGTGCTCAAACAGTTTATCAACGTATGGAGGAAGAGGGGAGAAAACTTATTGAATTTTTACCTGAAAAATGTCGATTAATTGTGTTAGATGAGCGTGGAGAATCGATTTCGTCAATTTCTTTTTCTGAAAAATTGAGGCGTTATCGTGATGAGGGCATTCGAGATGTCGTCATTGCTTTGGGAGGACCTGATGGGCATAATGAACAAATAAGGAAGCGTGCTGATTTTCTTTTATCTTTTGGTTTGATGACGTGGCCACATCAAATTGCACGTATTCTTCTTACAGAACAACTTTACCGCGCTGTAACAATTGAAAATAATCATCCGTATCATCGTTTTTAATATTTTTGTTCAATTTTTAGCACTTATTTATATGTTTATTAATATTGTTTTAGCTGACACCATTTAAAGCATCTCTAATGTATACGATGAGGTGTCATGGTTTTTGCAAATGAAAAAGCTTCTTCATAGAAAGATGCTATATTTATATGAGGAGTGCGTCATATTTGTCATTCTGCTCTTGAGTATATTTTTTTGCTTTTCTGTATCGCATGCGGAAGATACAATGAGGAGTACGGAAGTCCATAAAGAATTAGGAGAAATTCGCCAAAATATTTCACTTTCGCGTGAGCGTGTTGCTTTTCTTATGCATCAAGTTGAGCATTTAAAAAAAGATCAACGTGTTTTGAGTGATGCACTCATAAAGGCGGCTAAAGAAGAACGTATAGTAGCAGATGATATTGCTAAAAGGGAAGAAAAGCTTAAAAAAATGATAGAAAAGCGGGTACAAGTCTATCAACGTTTAAAAAATCGTCGTGCTGAATTTGCGGAAGTTCTTGCAATTTTGGAGCGTATGGGATTGAATCCGCCTCCTGCTCTTATGATACAGCCAGAGGACGCGTTGGCTTCTATACGTAGTTCTGTTTTATTAGGTACCGTTATTCCTCAGATGCAAGAGAAAACACGAGATTTAACAGAAAAACTCAAGGAGTTGACCAATTTGAGTAATTCCATTACTACGGAATATAAGGCATTAAAGACAAAGCTGCAAAATCAAGCAGAGCAGCGAAAACGTCTAGAGCTTTTATTAGACCAAAAAAACAAACTACAAAAAAAATCAGAAAAAGAACTTACAGAACAGCAACAAAAAAATATTGCTCTTGCTAAAAAAGCGCAGTCTTTAGAAGAATTGATTTTAGAGCTCGACCGTCAGTCAAAACTTAGCTCTGATGCATCAGTACAGGTACGGAAAAGTTTGCAATTGTTAGAACAGTCCAATTTTGAAAGCCGAAAAGGTTCTTTACTTTTTCCTGTTTCAGGAAAAAGAATACATCACTCTAACAAAAGTTCGCAGATTACGCGCTTTGGTGAAACGATAGAAACAGAGTCAGGAGCTGTTGTTATATCACCTGTGGATGCTTTTGTTGCTTTTGCTGGGCCATTTCGTTCTTACGGACATTTAATCATTCTCAATGTTGGAAATGGTTATCATATCATTCTTACTGGAATGTCGAGAATTAATGTAAAACAGGGGCAGTTTGTTCTTTCAGGTGAGCCTCTGGGTATAATGGAAATGCAATTTATTTCAAACAGTGTTGCATTGGATATAGGAAAAACTTCTCCAATGCTTTACATTGAGTTTAGAAAGCAGGGAAAACCTGTAAATCCAACTCCTTGGTGGCAGACTGAAAAAATAAGAAGGAGCCAAAATGATTCGTAAAGTTATTCTTTTGGTCGCTGGGGTATTGCTCGGCGCCTGTTCAATGATTATGGTGCAGTCTGTTGCTGCGAATAATGAAGATAATGCATATAAAAAGCTAGCTATATTTGGCGATGTTTTTGAGCGTGTGCGTATGCAATACGTTACAGTTCCAGATGATAAAAAGCTTATTGAAAATGCTATCAATGGCATGCTCACATCACTGGACCCTCATTCATCTTATTTGAATGCTGAAGAAGCCAAGGATATGCGGGATTCTACGAAAGGAGAGTTCGGAGGTCTTGGTATTGAGGTCACTATGGAAAAAAACTTAATTAAAGTTGTTTCACCAATGGATGATACTCCCGCTTCAAAAGCAGGTATTCTAGCAGGAGACCTTATTTCAAAAATTGATGATGTACAAACGAATGGTCAAACATTGAATGAAGCTGTTAATAAGATGCGAGGTGCTCCTGGAACACCAATTACCTTAACAATTATTCGTTCTGGCGTTGATAAGCCATTTGAAGTGAAGATTGTTCGTGATATTATCAAAGTAAAAGCGGTGAAATATCGGGTTGAAGGTGATATTGGATATTTAAGAGTTATCCAGTTTTCTGAACAGACATTAAATAATCTTCTAGCGGCAATTAAAGATATCCAATCTAAAATTCCTGAAGATAAGCTAAAAGGTTACGTCCTTGATTTGCGGCTTAATCCCGGTGGGCTTTTAGATCAAGCTGTTAATGTTTCGAGTGCTTTTCTCAATAAAGGTGAAATTGTGTCGACTCGTGGGCGCAAAAAGAGTGATGTGACAAGATTTGATGCGAAGCCAGGTGATGTCATTAATGGAAAACCGCTCATTGTTCTTATTAATGGTGGTTCAGCAAGTGCTTCTGAAATTGTTGCGGGTGCACTGCAAGATCATCGTCGTGCAACAATTTTAGGGACGCAGTCTTTTGGTAAAGGATCTGTTCAAACAATTATTCCTTTGGGTGAAAATGGGGCTTTACGCTTAACAACAGCACTTTATTACACGCCATCAGGCACTTCTATTCAAGGAACAGGGATCACACCTGATATTATTGTAGAGCAACCACTCCCTGAAAAATATAAAGGTTATGATGTAAAAGTTGGTGAGTCTGCATTAAAAGGACATATCAAAGGAAAACGAGAGAGTAATAAAGGATCTGGTTCAGCTGCTTTTGTTCCCAAAGACCCTAAAGATGATATTCAATTGAATGAGGCTTATAAACTGTTACGAGGTGAAATGGCAAATGCAGCATTTCCACCAGATCCCAATAAGGATGTGTTAAAGTGAGAATTGATATCTATAGCTTGCGATTTTGAGGAATATTAAATGGATGCAGATATTAATTTGAAGATTCTTCCATATCGCAAATGTGTTGGGATTGTTGTCTTTAATCATGAGGGGAAAGTGTGGGTTGGGCGTCGTTTAATGATGCCCATTCATGCAGATGCAGATATTGACATATCTCATCGTTGGCAGCTTCCTCAAGGAGGGATTGATGAAGATGAAAAACCATTAGATGCGGCATATCGTGAACTTTATGAAGAAACGGGTATTCGATCTGTAAAGTTGATTAAAGAAGCACAAAATTGGTTCCATTATGATTTTCCACAAGAACTTATTGGGTGCACATTAACAAATAAATATCGTGGGCAAATACAAAAATGGTTTGCTTTCCAGTTTACAGGAAAGCTTTCTGAAATTGCGATTAATCCGCCACCAGATGGCAATAAAGCGGAATTCGATCAATGGAAATGGATTGATCTAGAAACCCTTCCGTTGATTGCTGTTTCTTTTAAAAAGCACGTTTATACGAAAGTTGTCAGCGAATTTCGAGGTAGCCTTAGACCATTATAAAAGCTATATGATTATGAGAAAGCTTTTTTTATTAAGATGCTTTATATTATAATAAATAATAAACATGTTTATCTTTTATGTGAAGAACAGGAATATAAAATGAAAAAGTTATTTAATTTACTTATAGTTTTTACTCTCTTGAGTATTTCATCTGTTGCATTTGCAACAAGTTCAAAGCCTCCTGCATCAAAAGATGCGGCAGCGACATTGCCAAATGGAGCTTCTTCTTTGACTGAAACCTACGGTTTGTGGACTATTAACTGTGGTATACAAGAAGGGAAAAGAATTTGTTTTATGCACCGTCAAGAAGTAAATGAGCAGGGGCGTGTTGTTGTGGCTATGGGCCTTACTCTCGATGCTGAGGGTGTTGTATCTGGTAATTTAACAGTTCCTTTTGGCATTTTGGTTTCTAAACCTGTTCGTTTACAAGTTGATGAGGGAAAAGCTGTTATCGAAACCGGTATCCGGACTTGTGTACCAGCAGGTTGTGTGGTTCCTGTCGTTTTTGACAAAAATCACGTAGCAGCTTTACGTTCTGGAAAACAGTTAAAGTTGGCGATGACAATTGCTGCTGCAGGTGAACCAGCTTTGAATGATTTATTTGTTCAGCTAGATGGTTTTAGCAGTGCTCTTAATCGTTTGACTGCTTTGCAGAAATAATTTTAAAACTAAAAGCGGCCTTTAAAAGGCCGTTTTTAGTTTGTTTGTTTTTTATAATTAATAATTAAAACGATGAGATTTAAGATTAATCCTATAAGGGATATTCAGATTTTTTGCCGTTTCTTCTATTTTATGTGCTATTTTTAATTTTGATATTTGTTTTCTAACTGCATCGTCATTAAATAGAGAGATGAAGAATTTAGATGTCTGTTTTTATTCAAGAAAAAAGAGTATTGAAATATAAAACCATTTTTTGATACACAGACCTGCTTTAATGAAGGTTTTCTATACGCTCTTCTGTTTCCTTGATTGAAAGGGATGACGCATGATTTATGCATTGCTTCGAACGATTGATTTGATTTTTGAGATTTATATTGATATTTTAATCGCGAGTGTCATTTTTTCTTGGCTTTATGTCTTTAATATCATAAATTCGCGCAATCGCTTTGTTGTTTTGATAGGAAGCTTTCTATATCGTCTTACAAATCCCGTTCTAAGCCGTATCCGGCAAATTTTACCAAATTTTGGAACGATTGATATTTCACCTATTGTAGTGTTCATTATTATTTATTTTATTCGTACTTTTATGTGGCGCGTTTACGCAAACATGTATGTATAGAAATATTACTTGAGGCGAATACATGTTTTATCAAGTTGATAAAAATAACTTGATTTTGTTTGTATATCTCATTCCAAAATCATCTGTTGACAAAATAATAGGGGTTGAATGTAGGGATGGTGAAAAACAATATCTGGTTATACGCCTTCGTGCTGTTCCTGAAGATGGAAAAGCGAATAAAGCTCTCATTAAATTTCTTGCGAAGCAGTGGAGAATCCCATCTTCTTCTATTTCTCTGAAAAACGGTGCAATATCTCGCTACAAACAACTTTACTTTTCAACACATTTAGAAGAGCTAAAACAGATATGGCAATCCTTTAGAGATTACATCTCGTAGAAAAAATAAATAACAAAGCCTATAAAAAATAGGCTTTATTTTATTAAATCGTTATATTTTGTTATTGCGCTCAACAGCTTGCTTAATTAATTCATGAGCAAAGTTTTTATCACGCCATCCTTCAATTTTAGCCCATTTTCCAGGTTCCAGATCTTTGTAATGCTTGAAGAAATGTTCAATTTGTTTGAGTGTAATCTCGGGCAGGTCTGTATAGTCATGAATATTGATATAGCGTTTTGTTAATTTTGTAGTGGGAATGGCAATAATTTTTTCATCTTTACCACCATCATCTTCCATCATTAGAGCTCCGATGGGGCGAACATTGATAACACAACCAGGCATAAGTGGACGGGTATTACAGATAAGGACATCAATAGGATCACCATCATCTGAAAGCGTATGAGGGACAAAACCGTAATTTCCAGGATAAACCATTGATGTATGAAGAAAACGGTCAACAAATAATGCACCCGACTTTTTATCCATCTCATATTTTATTGGCTGCCCACCAAGGGAGACTTCCACAATAACGTTAATATCTTCTGGTGGATTTTTGCCTACGGGTATTTCCTTAATATTCATAGAGACATCCTTTCTGGAATATAGTGAGGCTCAATACAATTAAATATTTTACCAAAGAGATTATGAAATTAATTTGAAATTGATGCACGTGTTTTTTCAAAACGTTTACGTTCATTAGGATCAAGATAGAGCTTGCGGAGACGAATATTTTTAGGGGTTACCTCTACAAGCTCATCATCTTGTATCCACGATAAGGCGCGTTCTAACGTCATTTTAATGGGAGGCGTTAACTTTACGGCCTCATCTTTTCCAGAAGCGCGCATATTGGTGAGTTTTTTTCCTTTTAACACATTAACTTCTAAGTCATTATCTCGTGAGTGGATGCCAATAATCATACCTTGATAGACTTTCACACCCGCATCGATGATCATAGGTCCACGATCTTCAAGATTAAAAAGAGCATAAGCGACAGATTCACCGTTGTCATTTGAAATCATAACACCATTAACACGACCAGCAATGTCTCCTTTATAAGGTTCATAAGCATGGAAAAGGCGATTCATAATTGCTGTACCACGTGTGTCCGTTAAAAGTTCAGATTGATAACCAATGAGTCCTCGGGTTGGGGCATAAAAGACAAGGCGGACACGATTACCTCCAGAAGGACGTAACTCCACCATTTCGCCTTTACGTTCAGACATTTTTTGTACAACAATACCGGAATATTCTTCATCAACATCGATAACAACTTCTTCGATTGGCTCAAGAGTTATTCCATTTTCATCTTTTTGCATAACAACACGTGGGCGTGAAACACTAAGTTCAAATCCTTCACGGCGCATATTTTCAATGAGAACTGCAAGCTGTAATTCTCCTCGTCCTGAAACGTAGAAAGAATCTTTATCGGCTGATTCTTCAATTTTAAGAGCGACATTGCCTTCTGCTTCTTTTAACAATCGGTCACGAATGACACGGCTTGTTACTTTATCGCCTTCAGTTCCAGCAAGGGGACTATCGTTGACGAGAAAACTCATAGTAACAGTAGGAGGATCAATTGGTTGGGCAGTAAGGGGTTCATTGACAGTAGGATCACAGAAAGTATCAGCTACGGTACCTTTTTGCAGACCTGCAATCGCAACAATATCACCAGCACTTCCTTCTTCAATAGGTTGCCGTTCTAAGCCACGAAACGCTAAAATTTTTGAAATACGCCCAGTTTCTAAAAGTTTTCCATCTTGTCCAAGAACCTTGACATTTTGATTGGGTTTCAAAGAGCCAGAATGAATCCGTCCTGTAATAATTCGTCCCAAAAACGGATCCGCTTCAAGAATAGTTCCAATCATGCGAAACGGTCCTTCTGCTACATTAGGAGAAGGGACATGCTGCGTCACAAGATCAAATAAAGGACCTAATCCCTGATCTTTTGGTCCTTCAGGGGCTTCCGCCATCCATCCATCGCGTCCAGATCCATAAAGAATAGGAAAATCAAGCTGTTCATCGGTTGCGTCAAGAGCAGCGAAAAGGTCAAAAACCTCATTAATGACTTCATCAACGCGTGCATCCGGTCGGTCAATTTTATTAATAGCAACAATAGGGCGCAATCCTACTTTCAATGCTTTGCCAACGACAAATTTTGTTTGTGGCATCGGTCCTTCAGCAGCATCAACAAGTACAATGGCTCCATCAACCATATTGAGGATGCGTTCAACTTCTCCACCAAAGTCGGCGTGTCCTGGTGTATCAACAATATTAATTCGAGTATCTTTCCAAACAACAGATGTCACTTTCGCTAGGATTGTAATTCCGCGTTCTTTCTCAATATCGTTTGAATCCATCATACGTTCGCTTGTACGCTGATTATCACGGAAGTTTCCTGATTGCTTGAGAAGCCCGTCTACAAGCGTTGTTTTCCCATGGTCAACGTGGGCAATGATGGCAATGTTACGCAATTGCATAAATTTTCTTCTTTTCGTTTAATGAAATTTCATTTGAGGTAAAGTCTTTACATTCTTTGCCTGACTATTAGAAAACCTTTTACATGTTTTTTTATAATTTTGGAAGATGGAGGCAATATTTTTATGGCAAAACTATTTATCCAAGTCTTTAAGGCTCTATTGAGCTTCAATTTCTGAAGCTTCGTAAAAGTTTTTATAGTACGTATGTTCTATTCTCGAGCTAAGAATTATCCAAAAAATCACCGTCAACTTGATTTTTATCAATATGACACAAGGAATTTATATGAGCTCTTGTAAGAGTAAGTATAAAGCTAGCCATATTATTGTTGTTGTTTTGCAAAGAGATTAATAAAAATCCGGAATATCTCTCAATCCATAGCCAATTTATTGACAACTGTACAACATTCTTATTCTAAATAAAGCTTTTTCTTATTCTA
Source organism: Bartonella sp. AP258QHHD (assembly GCF_042196145.1). Taxonomy (NCBI): domain Bacteria; kingdom Pseudomonadati; phylum Pseudomonadota; class Alphaproteobacteria; order Hyphomicrobiales; family Bartonellaceae; genus Bartonella; species Bartonella sp. AP258QHHD. The sequence continues at coordinate 105,114 of NZ_JBHIPR010000077.1, read as the reverse complement.
TAACTTGTCAATCAAAATCCAGATTTAATGCAATCGTGTATTTGAGGTAAATATTGAGACGATTAAGAATTTTATAAGAAGTTCTAGCTTTTGTATGCCAGATTAGGGCAAGAGTTATATCTGTTTGATTTATTTATGAACCCGGAATACAGTCTTATTTAGAAAGAATATGAAGGCATCCAAAGAAAATTCCCATCTTTGCTGTTAATCCAATTTATAATTTCAAAAGCATCTAAAGTAATATCTTTTAAACCATGGAGATAGTGCATTGCCTTACTTTTGTTAATTGCACTCTCTAATAGGAGTATGCTTTTCATGCCAAACAGAACACTTTAAACAGCATATACTTTTTGTTGCATATTCATGTACTTAAGAGAGATTGCTTAACGTACACTACATCCATTCCATGATAGAGCTCATAAATGATATAATATACGCGAATAGTATACTATTAACGCCTTTGTGAAGAAATATAAAGCCTGTTGAGTATCATCATGATTATTCTTTCTCAGCTGTCAATATTGCGCCAGTTTTTGATACGAGAGAGAGAGGATATAAGAAGTATTTTATTTTTTCTTGAATAGTTTTTAGACATACACCGATCTCGTTTGTGACTGGCAAGAAGATGACTTTAATCGATTTAATATGAGAAGCTTTATGATGAGGTAAAATTACGTTATTCGGAGCTGTTATTCAAAAAAATAATAAATTATCTATAGAGCGGTGCGCTAGAAAATAAATAATAAAGCTTATTCTCTTATGGAAAGAATCTTAGGTTACATGACAAGATTTTTCCATAAGTAAGAGTTTTTACTTTACATGTTTAAAGAAGAGTTCCTGACAAAATGAGAGAAGCTACAGAAAAATAGATTATAATGCCCATGACATCTACTAAAGTTGCCACAAAAGGAGCAGAAGCACTTGCTGGATCAAATTTTAAACCTTTAAGAATAAAAGGCAACATAGATCCAGAAAGAGAACCAAAGGTAACGATTCCAACTAAAGCTGTACCCACTGTTGTCGAAATAGCAATCCAATGTTGGCCATAGTCGTAGATACCTAGTTTTTGCCAAAGAGCAATGCGCGTAACACCAATAATTCCTAGTAAGAGACCAAGGGATAGTCCTGTTGGAATTTCACGAATGATCACTTTCCACCAGTCTTTCAACGTGAGTTCACGTAAAGCCAATGCACGGATAATAAGGGATGTAGCCTGTGAGCCGGAATTTCCTCCTGAGCTCATAATGAGAGGTATGAACAGTGTAAGAATAATCGCTTTTTCGAGTTCTGTTTCGAAATGTTGCATAGCGCTTGCTGTCAGCATTTCACCGATAAAGAGTAAAGCGAGCCAGCCTCCGCGTTTTTTCATCATTTCAGGAAACTTAATTTGCATATAGGGCTTATTAAGTGCTTCCATACCCCCAAATTTATAGGCATCTTCATTCATTTCATCGACCATAGTATCAAGCACGTCATCAACGGTTACAATGCCAATGACATGGTTACTTTCATCAACTACAGGCACAGAGAGAAGATCATGGCGCTGGAAAAGGCGTGCGATATCTTCATGATGTGTGAAAGGTGATATTGTAATGGGCGAGTCATGGGTAGGGACATTAAGAATTTGTTCATCAGGTGAGGCAAGAATAAGGTTACGCAGGGAAACAGCTTTGAGAAGAGTACCTGTTTTGGGGTCAATTACATAGCTGGTATAAACTGTTTCACGTGTTCGCTCGACCTCACGAATGTGATCCAAAGTTTTTTGTATGGTCCAGTTTGAAGGAACGGCTATAAACTCTGTTGTCATCAGTGCTCCTGCTGTATGATCAGGATAACTGGTGAGTTTTTTAAGTTCAGCGCGCGTTAAGGGGTTAAGCAAGGCATAAAGTCGTGTACGGGTTTCCTTATCCATTTCTTGAAAGACGTCTGCAGCAGCATCGGCAGACATGCCATCAAGAATTTCAACAGCACGATTTATAGGGAGAAGTTCTAGGATGGCAGCAGGTTGCTCAAGCTCTGGTTTATCAAAAAGTTCGATAACATAATCAAGAGGCAGAAGACTAAGAATAGTTACACGTTCCATGATATCGAGCTCATTGATGATATCAATAGAGTCTGCAAAATGCTGGTTCTTTAACTTTTCAGCGAGAGCTTCAGGAGAAAATTTTTTGAAGTCGAAGGCCGTTTTGATTTCAGTCATGATAAAGTACCTCCTGAAGAGTTGGAGAGTTGTAAATCTAGATAATAGATGAGATAAAAACAAAAGTTTATGGAAGATTTAAAAAAACTCCCCAGCTATATTCCCAATTGTTAATATTTGAAGTAAAGTCAAGGATAAATTATAAGTTATAAACAAGTTTCTGAATCACTAAAACGAGAATACAGCTTAATTTGAGGATAATATAAAAACGTAAATGTAAAAATCAGTTCTGATTTTACCATCATTTCTTTAATGTAGTTTGCGATTTTCAAAAGAATCTAAAGCAATATTTTATAAAGAGTGGAGATTATGCTTTTCTCCAAGTGTTTTTGTTAATATGCAATTCTATTGTGATGTGCGAGCGAATAATCTTTATTGCTTCAATATAATATGGTTTGAATGAAAGAACTTTACGATTTTCAGGTTTTTTTATTCAATAGGGTTTTGAAAGGTAGTTTTGAAACTCACGAAATAGTTTTAGTATGTTATCAATTTGTGTCGTAAAGATAATTGTTACAGTTTAAATTTATAATGGAGACATAAAGTATTATGACAAAAGCAGCAGTGCTGGACTGGAAGGGATTTTTAGGTCTTCCTGATTTTTCTTCTATAAGTGACGAAGATTTTAAACCCGCTTTTGAACAGGCACTTCAAGAAGCAGAAGAAGAACTAGAGGCAATTGCGATGGTGCAAGAACCACCAACGCTTGAGAATTTTTTGCAGCCTTTTGAGCTTTGCGGCAAAGCGCTTGATCGTGTCTGTTCAATATTTTTCTTACGCACCAGTGCTCATACGAATGTATTAATTCAACAGCTAGAGCAAGAGTTCGTTGTAAAACTTTCTCGTTATTCTTCAAAAATGATGATGGATGCGCGGATATTTGCGAAAATAGATATGCTTTATAAACAGTCGCAGTTGGGCACATTTGAGAGTGAAACAACACGTGTTCTTGAATTATGGTGGAAAAAGTTTGTTTGTCATGGGGCAAAACTCGATGAAAAAGCTAAGAAACGGCTTTTGGAAATTAATGAAAGACTTGCTTTTTTAAATGCTACTTTTGGACAAAATGTCTTAAATGATGAAGCTGAATGGATTCTGTTTTTAAAACAAACAGACTTATCTGGTTTACCGCAAGATCTCATTGCTTCAATGAAGGAAATTGCGTGTGAAAGAGGCAATGAAGAAGCGTATGCATTAACACTAGCACGTTCGATTGTTGAACCTTTTTTAAAATTTTCTGATCGTCGTGATTTGCGTGAGGTTGCATTCCAAGCTTGGGCTAAACGTGGTGAAAATAATAACAAGAATGATAATAAAACAATTATTGTAGAGATTGTTGCGCTTCGAGATGAGCAGGCTAAATTATTGGGATATAAATCTTTCGCAGATTTGAAGCTCGATAATACTATGGCTAAAAGTGTTGATTCCGTTATGGATTTGCTTATGCCTGTATGGAAGCGCGCAAGAGCGAAAGCTTCTACTGAGCAAATTGACTTACAAAATTTTGCCAACAATCAGGGCAGCAATGAATCTTTAGCTGCTTGGGATTGGCGTTATTATGCTGAAAAGCTTCGCACTGAAAAACTTTCTTTCGATAGCGCTGAGATTAAATATTATTTTCAGCTTGATCTTATGATTAAAGCGGCTTTTGGGGTAGCCGAAAAACTCTTTAGCATTACATTTGAAGAAAAAAACGCTGTTACACTTTGGCATCCTGATGCACGTTTGTGGGAAGTAAAAAAGTCTGATGGAAGTCTACTTGGGCATTTTATTGGTGATTATTTTGCACGTTCTTCAAAACGCTCCGGTGCGTGGATGAGTAGTTTGCAATCACAACATAAATTGGATGGCGGACAAAAGCCTATTATCTACAATGTTTGTAATTTTGCTAAACCACCTAAAGGGGAAGTTGCTCTTTTATCACTTGATGATGCACGTACGCTTTTCCACGAATTTGGACATGCATTGCATGGTTTGCTTTCTGATGTCACATGGCCATCTGTGTCGGGAACATCTGTTTCACGTGATTTTGTTGAGCTACCTTCTCAACTTTACGAACATTGGTTAACAGTACCAGAGATATTAAAATCTTATGCTATACATACAAAAACAGGCCATCCTATGCCACAAGAGTTGATAGATAAAGTCTTAGTAGCACAGACATTTAATGCAGGATTTTCTGCCGTTGAATTTATCTCATCAGCTTTAGTGGATATGGCTTTTCATCAAGGCGAAACAGTCACTGATCCAACAGTGTTTGAACGCCAAGAATTAGAAAAGCTGCAAATGCCTGATACAATTATTATGCGTCATCGTCCCCCACATTTTATGCACGTGTTTGCGGGGGATGGTTACGCATCTGGTTACTATTCTTATATGTGGTCGGAAGTCCTTGATGCTGATGCTTTTCAAGCTTTTGAAGAAACGGGAGATGTTTTTAATTCAGAGCTTGCTGATAAGTTGAAACGTTTTATTTACTCCGCTGGAGGAAGTCGTGATCCAGAGGAGCTTTATAAAGCTTTTCGGGGACGAATGCCTTTACCAGAGGCAATGATTAACAAACGTGGACTATAAGATATAACGGTATGGTTAACACCATGCCGTTTTCATATTATTCGAAAGGTACAGTTGCGATTTATGCAAATTTTCTCTTCATTATAGCTCTGTAAACAGAGTTTTTTATCTTATTCGCTTTTTGTTTATAGAGGAAAATAGATTTTGTATTTTAAATAGACATTATGGGAAAGAAAAATTATCAGCTCGATCTTTTTGATGCCCATTTGGTGGAAACCATGATTTTTTTATAAAACTTGACTTTCTTTTGCCTAAAAGGTGAGTGTTTTTTTGTGCCATATCATCGAGGCTCATTGGAGGCTGACGCATAATTTTACTCCGCTCTTGATTCTCTGATTCTTGTATAAGTTTTTGAATAACTTGATCGGTTGAGTAAGAATTTTCATGAGAAAAGGCATAAAAATTTGAAATATTTTTCAATGGTTTTTCTAAATAAGAGGCAAGTTTTTTCTTTCCTTCAGGGGTGAAATGCATGCCATTATTGGTGCGTAATTTGGTTATTTTTCCATTAATATCATAGCCTGAAAAAGAAAAATTTCCTGTCTCATCACTAAAGCCGCTCCAGATATCGAGAAAATACCCTCCTGCTGTTTCTGTTTCTTGTTTATAGAGCGCATTAAAAATTTTCATTTTTTGTGTCAAAAGATCATTTCCAAAAGAAGGCTGACCTATCCATATCCATGATTTTCCAGAGGCGTGAAGACTTTCAGTAATTTCGATAATTCTTTGTTTGTAGATGCGTATCCATTCTGACTGATCTGTGTTAATCATGTTATGAGAGTCTGTGATGGGTTGATTATCATTTGCACCGATCATCATGATAATAACATCGGGGCTATTTTGATCAATGAGTTTAGAAATATTGCTTTGCCAAGAATAATAATCCGTTCGAACTAAGCCGGAAGCTGGCATTGTGTTGTTCATGATAACGATATCGCTATTATTTATAAAAAATTTCTTAAGTGCATCAGCAACAGCAGAAGCTGCAAAATCCCCTATGACAAGAATGCGCTTTGCATTCTCATTTTTTAGCTTTTGTATGTTTTTTTGTGTTACGATCTTTTTTTGCGGCTTGTCTATTTTTTGTTCTATAATTTGCGGTGGCTGCTGTGTCTGTTTGTTTTGTTGTGACAACCATTTGAAGAAGTTCGTTGCTTTACTTGGGGATGGCTGTAAGATCCCCACAATAGAAAGTGAAAACAGCAATAATGTCAAGTATATCAGGCGAAAAGAAGACAAAAATTTAGTCTCCCTTATTGTTTGCGAAGGAGAAAAAGCACTTGAGATGATGGATATCCATTTGCTTTTAGACCGTGACGCAGTTGAAAAGCTTTAATTGCTTTGCGAGAAGCTGTTCCGATTTTTCCATCAACATTCCCTTTATAATAGCCCAGTGCACTTAAGCGAGATTGTAGTTCTTTACATTCCTGGAAAGTAAGAGGTTGAAAAGGTCTTTGCCAATCATTTACCAATCTAGGATGTCCAGCAATGCGATCAGCAAGAAGGCCAACAGCAAACGCATAACGATCTGCATTATTATAATGTTTCAGAACAAAGAAATTTTTTGTGACTAAAAATATAGGTCCTTTTGCTCCATCTGGATATTTTAATATTGCTTGTTCAGCTGATGTAGGAAGAGGGTGCCCATTTGCGTGTTTTACACCTAATTTTTTCCATTGTTCAAAGGAATACCAGCCTTCAGGAAGGGTTTTCCCCTGCGGCACTTTTACCTCTACTCCCCAAATAAGATTAGGTTGCCAGCCATTTTTGTGGAGAAGGTTAGCAGCAGTAGCCAGAGCATCTGGAACAGAGTTCCAGATATCACGCCGTCCATCTTGGTCCATATCAACTGCATAGGCGAGATAACTGCTTGGAATAAATTGTGTATGCCCCAATGCACCGGCCCAAGATCCAGTGAGTTGAGAGCGTTTAATTTCGCCACTTTGTAGAATTTTCATAGCAGCAATCAGCTGTGTATATGCATATTTTGCACGTTTTTTATCAGCATAGGCTAAAGTTGCAAGAGAGCGAATGGTATCACGCATTACACTTTTATTAGCTAAAACCTTCCCATAGTTGCTTTCCATTGACCAAATAGCAAGCAGAATATTGCGATCAACACCAAAACGTTTTTCAATTTGAAGAAGCCATTTGTTCCATTTTTGAGTTTGGCGTCGTCCTTCCTCAATTGCAATATCATGGACACGATTATCGAAATAGTTCCATGAAGGAGCAACAAATTCCGGTTGGTATGCGGCGCTTTTTAGAACTTCTGGATCAATGGCATTAACACCTTTAAACGCCATATGAAACGTAGAGGGGGTAATATTGTGAGCAATAGCTATTTTTTTAAATTCTTTAATCCAGTGTTTAAATCCGCTATCAGCATATGAAAGGGGTGCAAAAAACATTAAAAAAGCAGAAAAAATAACGGCAGAGCCAGTGAGAAGAGTTCTCCAAGCTATTGACTTCTCTAAAAAAGAGAAAGTCTTCAATTCTGTTTTTTGCATTTTGAAATCCCCATTAATATTCAATTCATTAGATGTGCAATAACTTTATTTTGTATTTAGTTTAATCGATAATATGATCAAGAAGAGGAAAAAACTGAAATAAATAATACGTTTTAATCCCTTCAATAAATTCTCAGACTCTTTTTACATTTTTATTGCTCATTATAATGATAATCAAAACAATAAGATATCTTTTTTACCATTTCGTAAAAACATATGATAAATAAAACAAAAAAGTTATATGAATTCATTGAGGAGGGTGAGTGTGCGTAAAATCCGGAAAGCAGTATTCCCAGTAGCAGGTCTTGGTACGCGTTTTCTTCCTGCGACAAAAACGATTCCTAAAGAAATGCTAACAGTTGTTGATAAACCTGTTATTCAATATGTTATGGATGAGGCGAGGGAAGCTGGTATTGAGCATTTTATTTTTGTAACTGGACGTAACAAAGCCGTTATTGAGGATTATTTTGATGAGCAAGTTGAATTATATACGACACTTGCTGAATGTGGAAAGAAAGAAGATCTTGCACATTTATACCGTTTACAGCCATTACCAGGGTCAACTTCTTTCACTCGGCAACAACAACCTTTGGGATTAGGGCATGCTCTTTGGTGTGCACGTGAATTAGTTGCAGGGGAACCTTTTGCTTTGTTATTACCGGATATGTTGATACAAGCGAAAAAGGGCTGTCTTTCTGAAATGATGAGCCTTTATGAAAAGGTGGGTGGGGGAAATATTATAGCAGTTCAGGAATGCGATCCTAGAGAAACACATAAATATGGTATTGTTGGGAAAGGCAAACAGATTGCAAATGGTTTTGAAATCACAAAAATGGTAGAGAAACCAGCACAAGGTACGGCACCATCAAATTTGTACATCAATGGACGTTATATTTTGCAGCCAGAAATTTTTAATATTCTTTCCACTCAAGAACGGGGAACAGGAAATGAAATTCAATTAACAGATGCTATGATACGGCTTTCAAATGAGCAAGATTTTTGGGGTTTGCAAGTAAAAGGGCGCACTTTTGATTGCGGTTCTAAAGCTGGTTTTATTGAAGCCAACGTTGCATTTTCTTTGGCACGCGCTGATATGCACAGCCACGTTTCTGCTTCATTGAAAAATTTACTAGAAACCATTAATGTCGAAAAGTGATATAGATCTCTCACTTAATTTTATTGATCGAATTTGATTATGACAATATCGTCTCCTCATATGGCTTTGCAAGGTGCAGTAGCATCAGCGCTTAAAACACTTGCTAGTGAAAAGCAGGGGCTTGAAGCTCTTGAAAAAGCTCTTCTGGAAAGTCTTTCTTCTTCTTTTGAAGCGGCTGTTCAAACTATTAGAAATGCTCGTGGACATGTGGTTATTACTGGTCTTGGAAAAAGTGGTCATATAGGGACAAAAATTGCAGCAACCTTAGCCTCAACTGGAACACCTGCCTTTTTTGTTCACGCTGCAGAAGCCAATCATGGTGATCTTGGTATGATTGGCTCTGATGACGTTATTCTTGCTTTATCATGGTCTGGTGAAACTCAAGAGTTAAGTGGTATTATAAGTTATGCGGCGCGTTTTCGTATCCCCCTTATTGCGATGACATCAAGTAAGCACTCTGTGTTAGGACGACAAGCTGATATTGTACTATTATTACCAAAGATAGAAGAGGCTTGCCCCCATGGTTTAGCCCCTACAACTTCAACAATTATGCAATTGGCAATGGGAGATGCATTAGCGGTTTCTCTTTTAGAAATGCGTGGTTTTACCGCAACGGATTTCAAAATATATCATCCTGGTGGTTCTCTTGGTGCAAGCCTTAAATACGTGTGTGATATTATGCATGAGGGTGATAATATTCCTTTGGTTATGCAGGGAACAGCTATGACTGAAGCGATGAATGTTTTGGTGGAAAAACATTTTGGTTGTGTTGGTGTTGTGAATCAAGAAGGTGAACTAATCGGAATTGTAACTGATGGCGATCTTGCACGTAACATTCATTTTAATTTATCAAAATTTAATGTTGACGAGGTGATGACCAAAGCTCCTAAAGTTGTAAAGCCAAATACACTTGTTGGTGCAGCAACAGCTTTTATTAATGATCATCAGATTGGTGCATTTTTTGTGGTTGAAGATAAAAAACCGATAGGAATTGTTCATTTTCATGATCTTTTGCGCATTGGCGCTGCTTAGATTAAGCTTCCCTATCAAATAAAATGTTATTTTAGGTTGAAATAGATTGAATGATACAAAGTTACAATTTTATTGTGAGGTGGCTTTACTGATATTTTGTGGAAGAAAATGATTATTTTACGCATTTCATAATGTTTAGAAAATTTTCAGGGTAAAGATTATACTAGCCTCTTTGCGTATTTTAGAGAGGATTTTCTATCAGGAGGAGAAAGGATATCGCCTCCTGCTTAATGTGTGTGCTCCCTCTGTTCTTAAGAGAGGTTTCCCTTGTACTTTGTTAAGATTTCCGCTTAAGGAAAAACTGTGCTCCTGTATGTGAGGTGCAGAGAAGTTGTGTGGCGTCATATGACATTGTACAATTGACTCTAGAAATTGTTCCACGGAGAATAGAGCGTATTTCAATTTCTATATTTTGGGCATTGAGATAATTATATGCTCCTTCTGATAGTTTTTCTTCTGTATCTGCTGCATGCGTTTCAAAAACACCATTGTGGAAAGAAGAAATAATACCATTCTCATCAACCCATTTTCCATCAATTCCAGTTGGCATATTTGAGTTATAATATCGCGAAAAGTTACAGGCACTTAACAGCAAGGCGGTAATTGTAAGACATAAAATATGATAGGTATGTTTCATTTATTGCACTCTATTTAGATTATTTTGCTCTCTAGTTTCTATAACATTATTAAATTACCCCATGAGTCAATATGAAAAATTTGATAAAAATCAATGAAAAAGCAAAAAAATGGAAAAAAATGCCTTAATGTTGTATTTAATTGACAGCTTGATGAATTTCGTAAGTGAAACACAAGAGGTAAAATATTTCTTATGGTTTACAACAATTTTTATATTAAGCTGCTAAGTAGTCTCAAAGGAGATTATTGACATTATGGTTGGTCCCATTCTTGTTGCGAGTGAAGATTATGGAAGACGTATAGAACTTTCTTCTATGCTGCGAGGTTTTGGTTATCGTGTCATTGAAGCAGAAAATGGTCTCCGTACGATTGATCTTTTACACAGGCGTAAAAACATTGTGCTTGCACTCCTTGATGTCGTTATGAGTGATTTGAGTGTGAGCGATTTGATTAAAATGATTAGAGTTGCTGGTGTTTCTGTTCCTATTGTCGTTATAGCACAACAAGAGAATCAGCATTTACTCCAGAAAGCTTTAACAGCTGGAGCTATTGATTATTGGATCCATCCAGTAACATTATTACGTGTAAGAGTTACTTTGGATATCCTTGCTCTTATTTCTGCCTTGGAGCATGAGGTTCGAGATATTCGGCGAAAAAAAGAGAATCATTTACGGTTTTCTGATCTTTGCGTAAAAAGTAGAGCTATGCAGATAGTATTAGAACAATCGAGACAAGCAGCAACTTCTTTACAGAATCTTTTGATAGAGGGAGAAGCTGGAACAGGACGTGAGACATTAGCTCGGATTATTCATCATGAGGGATTATTTTCGGAGGGTGTTTTTGTTCGCTTTCAATGTTCAGCCATCGTTGATCCAGAAGAAGAAAATCAGCAGTGGTTTAAAGAATTCCTACCATTGGTTTCTTCTCTTGAAAAAGGGACACTTTGCCTTTGTGATATTGATCGACTTGAGCCCATACAGCAAAAACGGTTTGCTCATTACCTTAAAGAAAGGGAAAGGGATACAAAAGGAGATTTTTTTCCTTTTCGGATCATCGCTATTTCAACATCGCGTTTAAAGGACTTGGTTAATGAGAACTTTTTTTTGCATAGTTTGTTTGAACAATTTTCTCACTTGTCTATTAGCGTTCCTGCTTTACGAGAATTAAGGGATGATTTTCCAGAGATCACACAACGTTTGATTGATCGCATTATCACAGAAACAGGGCGATCACATGTCCATGGTTTAGCAGGCTCTGCTCTTTCCTTGCTTATGCAGTATGATTGGCCTGGCAATAGAAATGAGCTTGAAACCTTTTTATTTCGTGCGATTTTACTCAGTGAAGGACCGTTATTAACTGTTCGAGATTTTCCGCAATTAATGGGAAATTCATTAATGAATGTTCCCAATATCATTGAGGGTAATATGCAAGAAGATAATGAGCAAGAATCGATAAAATTTTTGAATACTGATGGGCATGTACGTACTTTTGCAGAAATGGAGCATGATATTATAGAGAAAGCGATTAAACATTATAAAGGACATATGAGTGAGATTGCGCGTCGCCTTCATATTGGTCGCTCTACACTTTATAGAAAAATGGAAGAATTGAGAGCAATAAGAAATCAAGAACGAAAGTAAATTCATAACAAATTTCTCTTCATGACAAGCAAGCGTTTCAAAAAATAGAGTGAATTTTGATAAAGTCCGTGGGGGAAAGCTGAAGAAAACAATCATTTATTGTAAAATTTATCTATAGTGGATGATTTTGTTGATTTAAATCAAATATAAATTTTATGTGACTATTTTAATCGTTTGTTTCAATTTATACAATTTTAGTTAAGTTTACATTTATTAAAACAGAGAAGCATTTTTAAAAACTTTTAAATACTACCGCTAAAATTTTTGTATCATCAATATTAAATTTATACTCTCTTAAGCAAGAAGTGGCATTTTATCTGCTATACGATTAAGATAAAGTGATTAGTGTTATCGTTTGCATTACTGATGATGTGATAGTTTAAAATAGAAAGTTTGCCCTCTTTGACTCTTTTACAGATTGTTATTGGTTTTGTCCTCTTTTTTTTTTTATTGCATCTATGTTGGCAATCTACACCTATGGGCGTTTTGTGAAAAATGCTAGGGGAAAATGTTCTTATGCGTTACCTCTTCAGAAAGATGAAACTAAGCTTGATCGTATCGTCAGTCAATTAGCTGAGAAAGAAAATGGATTGGGGATTGATAAAGATGCCCTTTCCCTCATTATCAGCAATTTGGATGCGTTTTGTGTTCGGGCAATAGGAGCTGCAGAGGCTGGGCGTAGCCTTGATCTGATGTATTATATTTGGGATGATGATTTAACGGGGCGCCTATTATTAAGTGAAATAGTTGAGGCAGCTGATCGAGGGGTTCGGGTACGGCTTCTTTTGGATGATATTAATGCTCAGGCACGTGATCCAGCTTATATTGCGCTAGATAAACATCCTCACATTGAGGTGAGAATGTTTAATCCAGGGCGATCGCGTAAAGGTGGTTTACGCCGTGGTTTAGAAATTATATTACGGGCAATTACTGTAACACGTAGAATGCATAATAAAGCTTTTATTGTTGATGGCAGGGTCGCTTTTGTAGGAGGACGTAATCTTGCAGATTCTTATTTTGATGCTGGTAAAGAATCCCATTTTCGAGATTTAGATTTGATGTTAATCGGTCCTTCTGTTAAAAAGGTAGAAAGTATCTTTGATGATTTTTGGAATAGTGCTGTTGTTTTGCCAATTCATACTTTGGTTGTTCCTAAAAGCGCAAGTGATCTTAGCTATTGGAAAGATAAATTACGAAAGTTTCGTGATTCCAAAGTTGCAAAAGTTTATTTAGATTATGTCAAAGAGCACATTAACTTTAATTGTTTTATCCAAACAGGAAAGCGGTTATTTTTAGCAGACAAAGTTGTTGTTCTTTCTGACCCTCCAGAAAAAGCATTGCGTAAAAAAGCAAGTAATTGGCTTATGAAGGCACTTTCAAAGGTTATTGGAAATGCCCAAAAAACGGTTCAGATTACGTCACCTTATTTTGTTCCTGGTAAGGTTGGCACGCAGAATTTTAGTAATTTGGTTTCAAAAGGTGTTGATGTCAAAATTCTGACAAATTCTTTAGCAGCTACTGATGTAGCATTAGTGCATGGTGGTTATGTACCTTATCGTAAGGCATTGTTGAAAAGTGGTGTTAATCTTTATGAATTAAAAGCGGAAGGCAATACTCATGGGTTACGATTGTTTCGATCGAGTAAGGCAAGTCTACATGCCAAAGCTTTTTTAATTGATCGTAAAACAGCTTTTATTGGATCTTTAAATTTTGATCCAAGATCAGCATCATTAAATACAGAAATGGGCATTCTTTTTGAATGTGCTCCCATTACAGCAAGATTAGATTTGTTGTTTTCTGAAGAAACCACAGGGGAAATGAGCTATCATCTGCGTCTTGGTGATAATAATCGTATTTATTGGGATTTTATTGAAAATGAAAAAAAATATAGCATTGACTATGAGCCAGAAAGCAATTTTTGGCGTCGCGCATTTGCAAAAATAATAAGTTGGTTACCTATTGAATCACAATTGTAAATTTTTATAAACCACACTTAAAAAAAATATTTATTTTTCTTTTCATTTTGTTTGTAGCATGGCATAATTTTTTGCCAATCTACCATGTATGAGAACCGCAGTTGTATTTTAAAGCTTCTTGCGGTGTTTTATTATAAAAGGAATTTTGATATGGCAAAGATTGTTGAAACGGGGACAGGTGCATTGGCACTGACTTTTGATGATGTACTTTTACAACCCGGTCATTCTCTTGTTATGCCTAGTCAAGTGGATCTCAGTACGCGCATTGCAGCGGATATTAAGCTCAATTTGCCATTGCTTTCTGCGGCAATGGATACGGTAACAGAATCGCGTTTGGCAATTGCTATGGCTCAAGCTGGTGGTCTTGGGGTTATTCATCGTAATATGTCTCCTGCAGAGCAGGCAGAAGAAGTTCGCCAAGTAAAAAAGTTTGAATCTGGTATGGTTGTTAATCCAGTCACCATTGGACCAGATGCAACACTTGAAGAAGCAAAATCTTTGATGCGCTCTCATGGTATTTCCGGTATTCCGGTTGTTGAAAATGGTGCTAAAGGTGAAACTGCTGGACGGCTTGTTGGCATTTTGACAAATAGGGATGTGCGTTTTGCATCGGATCCTAAACAAAAAATTTATGAATTAATGACGCATGAAAATTTAATCACAGTGCGTGAAAATGTTCAACTCAATGAAGCGAAGTATCTTTTACATCATCATCGTATTGAAAAATTATTAGTTGTGGATGAACAGAATCGTTGTGTCGGACTGATAACAGTTAAGGATATTGAAAAAGCAAAATTAAATCCAAACGCTGCCAAAGATTCACAAGGTCGCTTGCGTGTTGCAGCTGCAAGTAGTGTAGGGAACGATGGGTTTGAGCGGGCTGAACGATTAATTGATGCAGGCGTTGATATTCTAGTAATTGATACTGCACATGGACATTCTCAGCGTGTATTAGACACTGTTGAGCGTATTAAAAAAATGACGTTTTCTCCAGCTATTATTGCTGGTAATGTGGCGACTGCTCAAGCAACACAGGCTTTGATTGACAGTGGTGCGGATGCTATAAAAGTTGGGATTGGTCCTGGTTCTATTTGCACAACGCGAATTGTTGCAGGTGTTGGTGTTCCTCAGCTTGCAGCCATTATGAATGCTGCAGAAGTTGCTGAAAAAGCGGGCATTCCCGTTATTGCTGATGGGGGGATAAAAGCTTCGGGTGATTTTGCTAAAGCCTTAGCAGGTGGGGCTTGTGCTGCTATGATTGGCTCTCTTTTAGCGGGTACAGAAGAAAGTCCTGGCGAAGTTTATCTTTATCAAGGACGATCCTTTAAAGCTTATCGCGGCATGGGATCTGTTGGTGCTATGGCACGAGGATCGGCAGATCGCTATTTTCAAGATGATGTTCGTGATGAACTTAAGTTGGTTCCTGAGGGTGTGGAGGGGCAGGTGGCTTATAAAGGTCCTATAGCATCAGTTCTACATCAGCTTGCTGGTGGACTTCGTGCTTCGATGGGGTATGTTGGAGCAAAAGATCTCGTAGAGTTTCGTGAAAAAGCAACGTTTGTACGTATTACGAATGCGGGACTCCATGAAAGTCATACGCATGATGTTTCTATCACACGAGAGAGTCCAAATTATCGTGGGCCAGTTTAAAGATACAAGAGCCTAATATCATATTGCATAAATATAAAATTTGCCGAGAACAAGAAAGAGAGACTGCGCTTTTTCTGTTTGTAATTTGGTGTAATAATCCCAAAAAGGAAAGAATTAGAGGTTAAAACTCTAATTCTTTCTGTTAAGACTATATGAAATAAGTTATATAAAATTAGAATTAACTTTTTGTTGTCTTCCGTCCAGTCTTTGACGCACGTTGGCGAGTGTTTGTCTGATCACTTTGAACGGATTTCTTTCCGTTGTTTGAGGGCATTGTATTATGACGGCTTTTAGACGAAGTTGTTTTTCCATTATTATAAGTCATTATTTTCTCCTTTAAAATTGTCTGGCAGTTGCCATTAGAGTAAAAACGGTCATGCCAAATAGTGGTTCCAAGCATTTTCTAAAAAGTTAATTTTTTGTTGAACGTAAGATAAGCTTGTTTAATTTTATGAGAAGATTTTTTCTATTGTTCAGACAATCCTCGTAAACTTTATTTTACGCCAATAAATTAAAGAGTTTGTTTTTTTCGTAATGCATGGCGGAAATAAGTTTTTTATGGATGGCTACGTATCTTTTAGTATAAGAGGTAGAAGGATAAAAAACGAATGGGCAGAAGATGAAAGGAAAAATTTAGATACTCTAAATTGGATCTTATAAAAAAGTATGATCAGATCGTTTTAAGATTGAATGTAAATTTTTTATGGCGTTGAGAAGGTTTCATTGGCAAGAAGGCGATAATATTATTTTTTAGATGATTTAAAATTTTATTATTTTAATGGGAGAAATGAATGCGATTAGGTGGGCGTTTGCAAGCAGCAATAGATGTTCTCACAGAGATAGAAATGAAGCATCGCCCAGTAGGAGAAGCTTTAAAGGATTGGGGTCTTTCTCATCGCTTTGCTGGAGCAGGTGATCGTGCAGCTATTGGTACAATCGTTTATGATGTTTTAAGACGACGTTATTCTTTACAATGGCGTATGGAGAGTGATGATATCCGAGATATCGTTTTTGGTGCCTTATTAGATTCTGGAAAAATGACGCTGGAGCAAATTGACGGTGAGTTGACAGAAGATCGGTTTGCACCGCAGTTATTAGGGGCTAAACAGCGTAAATCGTGGCAAGGTCAGCAATTAGTGGATGCTCCAGACTATATTCGTGGTGATATTCCGCAATGGTGTCAAGCGCATCTGCGTCCTTTATTTGGTGATAATTGGATCACTGAAGCGGCTGCGTTAGCAACGCGTCCTTCTTTAGACCTACGGGTAAATAACCTAAAGGCAACACCAGAAAAGGTGCTGAAAGAATTAGCAAAAACCAAACTTAAATCTTTTCCATGGTTTGGGCAAGCTTTAAGAATTGCACCGATTGAAAAGTTTAATCGTCATCCCAATGTTCAAGTGGAACCAGCTTTTCAAAAAGGACACTTTGAAATACAGGATTTAGGATCTCAAATTGTTGCTCACCTTGTGGAAGCGCAAGAGAGCATGCAGGTATTAGATTATTGTGCAGGTGCTGGTGGCAAAACATTAGCTTTAGCTTCCGATATGAACAATCGTGGGCAAATTTATGCTTATGATTCCGATAAAGCGCGCTTAGCTCCTATTTTTGATCGTCTTCGACGCGCTGGTGTTCGTAATGTACAAACACGAGCACAAAAAGAAGAATTGAAGCCATTAATAGGCCAGATGGATAGAGTTCTACTAGATGCACCATGTAGTGGGACAGGAACATGGCGTCGTCGTCCAGATGCGAAATGGCGTTTAACATTAGAACAAGTGAAACAACGCCAAACAGAACAGAGGGATATTTTGAATGAAGCGATAGCTTATCTTAAGCCAAATGGGCGCTTAATCTATATTACCTGTTCTCTTTTTACAGATGAAAATGAGGAACAAATTTCCCATTTCCTTCAACAACATTCTCATTTTTCTCCAATAGATATGCCAGCGCTTTGGCAGAAACATTTTAGTTTTTCTCCTGTGCAACCAGTTTTTTCAAATTATGGACTTACTTTGTCGCCAGCCACAACACAAACAGATGGGTTCTTTTTATCTGTGTTGCAAAAAAAACATTGATCCATATTTTTGCACTTTTTATCATAAACTTTACGAGAATAATCTTTTTCGTAAGAAAATAGGCTTGTGAAAAGAGAAAGATTAAATCATAACTCTCATGAGTTTTCTTTTACAATTGTTGATTGGTTTTCTATGAGCATATCACATCCAGACACTGTTCTTATTATTGACTTTGGTTCACAAGTTACACAACTTATTGCACGACGGGTACGAGCAATGGGGGTATATTGTGAAATTGCTCCTTTTCAATTGGCTTTAGAAGCTGTGCGCCGCATAAATCCTAAAGCTATTATTTTATCAGGGAGTCCTTATTCCGTTATTGATGAGGGCTCTCCGCGTGCTCCAATGGAAATTTTTGAGGCGGGTGTTCCGATTTTGGGTATTTGCTATGGTGAACAAGTCATGTGTGTTCAGCTTGGAGGAAAGGTTGAAGCTGGACATGAGCGTGAATTTGGGCGTGCTTTTTTGGAAGTTCAAGAAGAGAGTGCCCTTTTTGATGGAGTGTGGGAAAAAGGTTCTCGTTATCAAGTATGGATGAGCCATGGTGACCGTGTGGCAGCTTTACCAGAAGGTTTTCGTGTCATAGGAACCTCAAAAGGAGCTCCCTATGCGGCTATTGCGGATGAAAAAAGACATTTTTATGCGGTACAGTTTCATCCTGAAGTTATCCATACACCGGATGGTACAAAACTTTTGCAAAATTTTGTTCATAAGATCTCTGCTATTAAAGGCAATTGGTCAATGGCTTCTTATCGTGAGCAGGCAATTGCTACGATACGACAAAAAGTTGGGAAAAGTCGTGTGATTTGTGGTCTTTCAGGGGGAGTGGATTCATCTGTTGTAGCGGTACTCCTTCATGAAGCTATAGGAGATCAACTGACATGTATTTTGGTAGACCATGGGCTGATGCGCAAGAATGAAGCTGAAGAAGTTCTCACGCTCTTTCGTGATCATTATAATATAGAGCTTATTCACGTTAATGCTGCTGATGTGTTTCTTAATGCTTTAAAAGGTGAGACAGATCCAGAAAAAAAACGCAAAACAATTGGTCGCCTTTTTATTGAAGTTTTTGAAGAAGAAACGAAAAAAATAGGAGGTGCAGAGTTTTTAGCACAAGGAACACTTTATCCAGATGTTATTGAGAGTGTGTCTGCTATTGGTGAAACGGTAACCATTAAAAGCCATCATAATGTGGGTGGGCTACCAGAACAGATGAAGATGAAACTTGTAGAACCGTTACGTGAGCTCTTTAAGGATGAGGTTCGCTCGCTAGGACGAGAGTTAGGGCTACCGGAGCAGTTTATTGGTCGCCATCCTTTTCCAGGTCCCGGCCTTGCAATTCGGTGTCCAGGTGCTGTAACACGTGAAAAATTAGAAATTTTACGCGAAGCAGATGCTATTTATCTTGAGGAAATCCGTAAGGCCGGTCTTTATGATGAAATTTGGCAAGCTTTTGCTGTTCTTCTTCCAGTTCAAACTGTTGGTGTTATGGGGGATGGTCGCACTTATGAATTTGTTTGTGCTCTTCGCGCCGTCACATCTGTAGATGGAATGACTGCTGATTTTTATCCTTATGATATGGCGTTTTTAAGTAAGACAGCAGCACGTATTATTAACGAAGTTAGAGGGATTAATCGTGTTGTATATGATGTAACCTCAAAGCCTCCTAGTACTATTGAATGGGAATAATTAAAATGAAGGATAAGTCTTTTAAGAATAAAATATGACTGAGGGTTTGATATTCGAAAAGTGTAGAAAAAATCATTTAAAAATGATTGTGTATTTTCATATGATATAAGCTTTTATCTGGCAATCTGTACGTCAATATCGTTTAAAATTGAGAAGTGTGGGATTTTGCATGTCTGAGAAAAAAATTGTTGCACACCGTGGAGGAGCTCATCTTTATCCTGAAAATACCCTTTCGGCATTTAATAATGCTATAGCGTTAGGTGTTGATGAAGTTGAATGCGACGTTCATTTGCTAAAAAGCGGTGAAGTGGTTGTCTTTCACGACTTCCGTCTAGACCAATTGGTTGGAAAAAAGGGGTATATTCACGACATTGATAATGAAACACGCAAACAACTCTGCGTAAAAGGAAGCCAAGAAGCACCTCCCTTATTAGAAGAAGTGCTTGATCTTTTAGCACCAACGAATGTTGCATTGCATCTTGAAATCAAGACATGTGGTGAAGTGGAGCGCGAAACAATATTATCCCAAAAAGCGCTTGCGCTAATAAAAAGCCGAAATTTATCAGAACGGGTTTCTGCTATTAGTTTTGATCCTTTTATCCTTCGTCCTTTTATTGAAGCAGGAATACCATCTGGTCCATGTGTTGATAATTTCGAAGGTGATATGTACCGTCATTTTTCTGAATGGAAGCAATTAGGTTATTCTGATCTAAGTTTAGATGGCTCTATTGTTTCACAGAACTTTATTGAATCAGCTCTTGAGGCTGGTTTTACTGTAGGGGTATGGACAATTAATGGAAAAGCTCGGTTATCATATTGGCTTGATATGCCTGTACATTATATTACGACAGATCAACCTGATCTCGCATTGCAATTGTGTGCACAAAGGTAAAAATACATCAACACAAAAGGAACTATATATCTTCATAAAGTTAGCGTAATGAAAGAAGAAAAATTATCTAATATACGACAATAATACATTGATTTATAATCATAATTAATATTTTATTCATGTGAGTAAGAGACCTTAATACGTAAGATTCTCTTATTTCAAATATTTTTACAATGAATCAATCAAAATCATTCGTTTGCACATTACAAGCAGGGTTGGTGTGTGGATAAAAAATGATTGAGAAAAGAATAAAAATATTCATTTAACGTATTTTAAATGCAAGATTTGTTGAAGCATTAGGATCGCACATGATGATGTCGTTTTGCACTTTTATGAAGTGTAAAAATGATGGCATACAAAAAGTCTTATATACTTTAATGGAGAGGCTTTAGGGCTTATTTTATAGGTGCTATCATGAAATGTAGATGTATTGAAAGATTTTTTAACAGCATGGAAATTGGTTATACAGTGTCATTTTGTTTTGCGTGAGGGGTGTGATCTTGTTACAGGGAAAGAGACTA
The DNA here is from genome assembly GCF_042196145.1 of Bartonella sp. AP258QHHD. Classification (NCBI taxonomy): domain Bacteria; kingdom Pseudomonadati; phylum Pseudomonadota; class Alphaproteobacteria; order Hyphomicrobiales; family Bartonellaceae; genus Bartonella; species Bartonella sp. AP258QHHD. The sequence continues at coordinate 84,560 of NZ_JBHIPR010000077.1, read as the reverse complement.
TTAAGCGCTTCAAAATGATTTTCTTAATTTTAAAAAAATTCTATTTGTCTCTTCTTTAAATTCAGTAGCAACATCGTGTTAAAGTTATAAGCCGAAAGTTATAAGACAAATAATAAAAGAATAAACAATTCTTTTTAAAAAAGTAAATCCAGATATTAAAATAGTCATTGAAATGATATTTACGATCTATATCTTTTTACCAAGTGACTTTTCTTATTTAAGCCATCTCACTTTTTTCAGATAGTTACAAACGCGTATTTCGTGAATACATAAGAAAGCTTATAAAAGAAAATAAATAAATTTAAACAAATTCATTTGACCTTTAGGTGGTTCCTGTTTAAATGAGAGAATATGTTTCTGAAATAAAACTGTCATAGCATGTTCATGTGTAATACTATAAATTTAGGGGTAGTTTGTATTCCATCACTTCAGAAAGGGTGAAGCATGAGTCGTTTTTATCTTTCCATAGCGGCCACGGTTGCTATCATAATGTCCACAGCGGGGATGACAGAAAGTTTTGCACAGACAAAAATCAGCTTTTGGCATTCTATGAGTGGTGAATTAGGAAAGCAAACTGAAAGTCTCATTAACGATTTTAATGCAAGTCAATCTGAGTATAAAGTTGTTTCTTCATTTCGCGGTGAATATGAAGAGGGATTGATTTCACTCATTGCAGCATTTCGTGGAAAGAAACAGCCAGTACTTGCTCAAATTTATGACGTTGGTACTGGAACTATGATGGCTGCAAAAGGTGCAATCTACCCATTTTATCAACTTATGGCTGATACAAAACAAGAATTTGATCCTACAGATTATTTCCCTGCTATTAGTGGTTATTACTCCGATGAACAGGGACGTATCGTCTCTATGCCATTTAATATTTCAACACCCATCCTTTATTATAACAAAGATATCTTTAAAAAAGCAGGGCTTGATCCAGAACAGCCTCCTAGAACGTGGCAAGATATAGAAAACTTTTCCAAGAAAATTCTTGAGACTAAAGCGGCAACTTGTGGTTTTACAATGGCTTATGCCGCTCAATGGATTGGTATAGAAAATTTTTCAGCGTTGCATAATGTTCCTTTTGGAACGAAGGAAAATGGCTTTAAAGGACTTGATTCAGAACTTACATTTAATGGACCTTTACAAGTGCGTATGTGGACTGACCTGAAAAAGTGGTCTGATCAAGGTATTTTCCGTTATGGTGGTCCAGCAGGTGCATTAGATTCAACACCAATGTTTATGGCACAAAATTGTGCAATTTTTATGCAATCTTCAGGATCACATGCTGGAATTGTTTCTGAAGCTCAGTTTAATGTGGGGGTTGGTATGCTACCGTACTATAAGGATACAGAAGGAGCACCACAAAATTCAGTTATTGGGGGAGCTTCTATTTGGGCGTTTAAGGGCCATACTCCAAAGGAATATGCAGGGGCAGCCGCTTTTCTTAAATTTCTTTCAAAAACAGAAAATCAAGCAAAATGGCATCAGGAAACAGGTTATCTCCCAACCACAAAAGCGACTTATGAATTGAGCAAAAAACAACATTTCTATGAAAAAACGCCAGGTGCGGATATAGCTATCAAACAGATTAATCTTAATCCACCAACAGTTAACTCAAAAGGGATAAGATTTGGTAATTTACCACAAATTCGTGCCATTCTTGATCAAGAGTTGGAAGCTGTTCTTAGTGGTTCAAAAACGCCGAAAGATGGTTTAGATGAGACCGTTGAACGTGGAAATAAACTCTTGCGTGAATTTGAAAGATCTAATCATTAATTTCGTTTTATTGTTAAACATTAAAGACTCAACAAAAACGGTTGAGTCCTTTTTGTTTACTTTTTTAAAGTCTCTACATTTAAAGAGCCCTATGAATGCAAGAAAAACATGCATATTTTAAAAATAGTCTACTTTCTTACGGACTGCTTTTTCCTCAGCTTCTTGTGACTTTTTTGTTTTTCTTTTGGCCTGCTGCTCAAGCAATAAAATCATCTTTTGAGCGTGAAGACCCTTTTGGCTTTACAACAACCTTTATTGGTTTTGAGAATTATCTAACCGTTCTTTCTGATCCTACTTATCGGCAATCGCTTTTTACAACCGCAGTATTTTCCATCTCAGTTACTGTCGCTTCAATGACAATATCACTTCTCTTAGCTGTCTGTGTTGATCGTGTCATCCGTGCAAAAAAGGCTTATACAATGCTTTTGCTCTGGCCCTATGCTGTTGCTCCAGTATTGGCAGGTATATTGTGGCTGTTTATCTTTCATCCCACCATCGGAATTATCCCTTTTTTTCTCGAGAAAATAGGAGTGCTATGGAATTATCGTATTAATGGCACTCAAGCAATGATTCTTATTGTCATTGCGGCTAGTTGGAAACAAATTTCTTACAATTTTCTCTTTTTTCTTACAGGTCTTCAATCTGTTCCGCGTTCTCAAATAGAAGCAGCCGCCATTGATGGTGCTGGTCCCTTTAAACGATTTTGGACAGTGGTTTTCCCGCAAATTTCACCAACGACGTTTTTCCTTCTTATTGTCAATGTCAATTATGTTATGTTTGATACTTTTGGTATTATTGATAATACAACTTCTGGAGGTCCTGCGCGTGCAACGAGCATCCTCGTCTATAAAGTATATGACGATGGCTTTAGAAATCAAATAATCGGTGCATCAGCAGCACAATCAACAATATTGATGTTGATGGTTATTGTCTTAACGTTTATCCAGTTTCGCTGGATTGAGCGCCGTGTACAATATTAGGAAACAAATTATGGTTGAAAATCGCCCTGTTTTGAAATTTCTAACCCATATTATTCTCATTGTTGGTATTATCATTATTTGCTTTCCAGTTTATGTTGCTATCATTGCATCAACTCATAGTTCAGCAGCATTTAACTCAGGAACACTTCCTCTTTTGCCTGGGAAATATGCTCTGGAAAATTATAAAACAATCTTTGGTGATGGCCTTGCACAGCTGGGTTTGCCCAACCTCTGGCCACTCTTAATGAATTCATTCATTATGGCTCTTGGGATTAGCGTTGGAAAAATTATTATTTCACTTTTGTCTGCTTATGCAATTATTTACATGCGCTTTCCCTTCCGAAAAACTGCTTTTGTTCTTATTTTTGTTACATTGATGCTCCCTGTCGAAGTTCGTATTCTTCCAACCTATGAGATTGTTGCAAAATTGGGGATGGTCAACACCTATAGTGGAATGATTATTCCACTTATTGCATCTGCGACCGCTACATTTTTATTTCGCCAGTTTTTTTTGACTGTTCCAGATGAACTCTTAGAGGCGGCACGTGTTGATGGTGCAGGTCCAGTTAAATTTTTTAAGGATATTCTTCTTCCTCTTAGTAAAAGCAATATTGCTGCTTTATTTATCATTATGTTCATTTATGGATGGATACAATATCTCTGGCCTCTTATCATCACAACGGATCAAAATCATCAAACGATCCTTATTATTTTAAAACAGCTTATTGTCGAATCACTTCAACATGATCCTCAATGGAATATACTCATGGCAGTATCGGTTGTTGCCATGGTTCCCCCTGTTCTTGTTGTTATCTTCATGCAGCGGCTTTTTATCAAAGGCCTTATTGAAACGGAGAAGTAATTGTGGCCATAATCCAGTTATCAAATATAAAAAAACAGTATGACAACGGCATTCTGGTCATTGATGATTTAAACTTAACTGTTGCCGATAAAGAACTTCTTGTTCTTGTCGGTCCTTCAGGGTGCGGAAAATCGACCTTATTACGTATTATAGCAGGACTTGAACAAGTTACCTCAGGTGAATTATGCATTGATAACGAATGTATCAATGATCGTGAACCAGCTGATCGTGATATCGCTATGGTTTTTCAAAATTATGCCCTTTATCCCCATATGACAGTTCGTGGAAATTTAGAATATGGTCTTAAAAATCGTAAAACTCCTAAAGAAGAAATTAAAAAACGTATCGCACATGCTGCAAAGCTTTTGGAGATAGAACCATTTCTTGATCGTAAACCACGACAATTATCAGGAGGACAACGTCAGCGTGTTGCAATGGGGCGTGTGATTGTACGTCAACCCCGTGTTTTTCTCTTTGATGAACCTCTTTCAAATCTTGATGCAAAATTACGGGCGCAAATGTGTATTGAAATAAAAACACTACAGCGTTCATTAGGAACAACGAGCCTCTATGTTACCCATGATCAACTAGAAGCTATGACATTAGCTGATAGAATAGTCGTTTTGAATAAAGGAGCTATCGAGCAAATTGGAACACCAATGGAAATTTACGATACTCCAGCAACAACATTTGTTGCTGATTTTATTGGTTCTCCTCCTATGAATTTTCTTGATCGCTATGTCTTAGAACAACATTTAGGGCATTCATTTTCTTATGGTGAAGAAACTGATCTTTTAGCATTCAGACCTGAAATAATCTTATTGGGCGAACATCCAGATAAAGGGCCTGTCTTTCACACAAAAATTGAGCTTATCAAGCTTATTGGAACAGGTTGCCATGTTTTAACGCGTTGGAATGGTATCATCTTTACGATTGAAATAAAAGAACGCTTGACACACGACTATGGTCAAAAACTAAGTTTCACTGTTGCTCATCAGAATTTTCATACTTTTAATAAAAACACAGGAAAGCGCACAAATAATAAGTAAGCATTAATTGATGTGATACGACTCTCTTTTATGCTGCGTCATGATAATGGTGTGTTTTGACTTGCTCAATTACATTTACAAACTCAGGTTGTAACCGATGGGATTAAAAACAAAATTTTAACAGTTTTGATAATGATCTATTGTCCCATAGCGCTGAGAATGTCAAAACATTTATATGAAGAAATTTTGCATTTTCACGGTCTGTAAGAAGAATATAATTTTCAAACATCATTTTCATTATAAAAAAATATCAATATAGAATAAATCTTTATTAACCATATTTTTACTCATTTATAATTTTGTTATAAAAAACAACATATTATAATATGTTTCTTGATGTAATAATTTATGTGTATTATAAAAGCAAATGAGAGAAATAGAGAGAAAAAATGAGTTACAGATAAGGAAGGATGCGCCCCATATCTGAGCTTTGATCCCTAACATAAGAAGTCTATTTGATGCACAAAATACGACGCTGTTCTAAATAATCTCTACGAGAATAGGCGCATTCTATCTTACCGCTGGCCATATGATCTAAAATAGTTTCAGAGCTCCTATAAGAAGCATTTGTTTTTTTTTACCAATCACATAAATTAGAGAGAAACCTATGCGCGCATGCTGCAAGTTTATTTTTTCTCATGTAAATCACTATGCAATTCTCAGCAAGGGTATCTGATAAGTTGCAAAAAATCACTGAGAGATAGAAGGCGTGCTTGTTTTAGAATTTTCATTACTTTTAGCGATAAAAGCAGATGAAACACATCTGTAACATCTCATCGATCTTTTCTATATTCTTGAGTTAAAAATTGCCTGTAGATCATCCTCAAACAGATCTTTATGAATATAACATAAGGGATCGATGCGAATACCTATAAGAATCAGCAGGGACAAAGGCAGTTATGTTATTGTTTTACAAAGCATTCTATAAAAGCTGGTATATTTTTTCAATATATTGCCAGTTTATTAATGGTTTTATGATATTACTTTCTTATAAAGCGCGTGCTTTTTGTTGCTTATAAATCAACCTAAACTTTATACAGCAGTATGTTTGAGACAAATATGAAGACGGTTCAGTGCTGTATTCAGTTTTGTATGCCAAAGTAGAATAAGCTTATCTGCTTGTGTAATTTCTAAAATGAGGAGACAGCTTAATTTAGGGAGAATATGAAAGCATCAAATAAAAAATAGATTCTGTCTTTAGCATCATCTTTTAATTTAGTATTGCAATTTTCAAAAACATCTGAGCCAGTGTCTCTTACATAATGGCGATTAAGTATTGCCGAACACATTTTTTTACGTAATAGAATTGCATCTCTCATACAAAACAGAATACCTAAACAGAAGGCTATTGGGTTGCCAATTTACGCACTTTTTTTAAAAAATATCTTGCAAGGTTGTTCCAACTATTTTTTCACGCAGTCGTTTATAAGTAGTATAACATAAAATCCATTGTGTATCGCCATCTTTATGCTTATAAAAATGCAAGCTGGGGCCATTATCATACTCTCTTTCAGTCTCCAACATTGCAACAATTATTGTGTTGAGACTCTTCATAAGAGGTATTTTTTCTTCAAGTGGTTTTTATTCATACACTAATTCTACTTGCATGTTATAAATGAAGTTGGATAGATAAAAATACTTTAAGAAAGAGACACCAAATTCTTCTTATGAATCGTTTCAAGTGTCGAGAGTTATTGTAAAAAAAGCATTGAAAAATAGAATGCTACTGCTGACAGTTTGGGCACCATGAGGCAATAAATCCACTTACTTTATCTATCTTAGAATCTATAGAGTATAAATTTCTCTGTAAAAGTAACTTTATTTCATATCAATGTTATCAATTATAGCTGTTGGGGCATCATTAGTAACATAATCATAGACTTACGATTTTATGAACTCTTTTTTATCTCTTTTATAGAAGATCTTAATGTTTTGTGATAGCATCAATGATGGTATTCACATTATGTTCCATCATATCGAGATAAGTTGCTGCAGGGCCATTTTTGTTTGACAATGCATCAGAATAAAGTGTTCCACCAATTGTTAAGCCTGTTTCTTTTGCAATCTGTTTTATGAGACGGGGATTAGAGATATTTTCAACGAATAGGGCAGTTGCTTTATTCGTTTTAATTTGTTTTATAAGTTTAGCAACATCGGCTGCGGTTGCTTCAGTTTCTGTTGAAGCACTTTGAGGGGCAAGGATAGTAAAACCATATTCCTTGGCAAAATAGCCAAAGGCATCATGAGATGTGATAATGATACGTTTATCTTTAGGAATGGTAGCAATTTTTGTTTTCAGGGTATCTTGTGCTATTTTAAGTTTTTGGATGTAGGTTTCGGCATTTTTTTTTGTAGCTGGTACAGGATTGTGGATCGATTTTACAAAAAGCAGCAGCGATATTCTTCACATAGATTTTGACATTGGGAATTGTTTGCCAAGCGTGTGGATCAATAACGCTGTGGTGGTGATGGGCATTATGTTCTTGATTTTTCATTTTGAGGGAGGGAATGTTAGCGCTAACTTCGACAAGAAGTGCTTTTGTACCACTTGCTGTAATGAGGCGATCAATAAATCCTTCTAAATGAAGCCCGTTGATGAAAATAATTTGAGCATTTCTAAGAGCCTGAGCATCATGGGGGGTAGGTTCATAAGTGTGAGTATTCGCATTGGGACCTACAAAAGTGGTCATAGAGATATGGTTGTCTCCTACATTTTTTACGAGATCTGCAAGAATAGAAAAGCTCGCAACAACTTTGATTTTATTGTGTGCAGAAGCAGAAAATGGAGAAAGGGCAAGCAATAAAGCTCCAAGAAGAACAAATTTTTGAGCAAACTTAGGCACATTTTTTTCCTTAAAGTGAGGAGGTATAAAAGAGGTGGGGAAACCATGTTACAATAAAGCCACGTGGACTTATCAAACAGGAAACAAGATAAATAAATCCTGCGGCAATGATGATAGCAGGGCCGGAGGGAAGTGAAAGATGAAAAGAAAGCAGGAGACCACATACGCTAGAAATGATTCCAAAAAGAGTGGAAAGCGCGCAAATAGGGCCTAGCCGTGAAAACCAAAAACGGGCTGTAATGGCTGGAATCATCATAATACCAACGGAAAGTAATGTTCCTAGTGATTGAAAGCCTCCAACCAGATTCAGCACCACAAGTCCAAGCAATGAAATATGAATATATTTACTCAATGGAGAGAGTGATTTAAAAAAGAGGGGGTCAAAGCTTTCTAAAACGAGTGCACGCCAAAAAATACAAAGGCTGCAGAGTGTAATCAGCATTATAGTAGTGATTAACCAAAGGGCTTGTGCATCAAGTGCAAGAACCGATCCGAATAAGAGATGAAGCAGCTCAATTGTTGAGTCTTTCAGTGAGATAATAATAACACCTGCCGCGAGTGCAATAAGATAAAAGACGGTCATGGATGCATCTTCTTTCTGAAAGCTGTTTCGTGAAATCAAAATGGTTGCTAAAGCAACAATAAGACCAGCGAAGATACCACCAAGTGTCATAGATATGAGGGAAAAGCCACAAATCAGAAAAGCAATTGCAACACCAGGAAGAATGGCATGAGAGATAGCATCTCCTGTCAAGCTCATTCCTCGGAGCATCAAAAACACACCAACAGGACAAGCGCTAATAGACAGAAAAATAGAACCGATAAGGGCGTTTTGCATAAATTGGAAATCAACAAAGGGGGCAAGAAAAAATGCATACACGTCTTATAACCTAAGAAAGAGAGGATCATTGATGAGAAGATTTTGTTTTTGTGCGCTAATAGGGAAAGAATTGGATGTGAGAGGTGGCATAACGTGATGAAGGGTGTTGTTTAAAAACTGTGTTGTTTCTCCATAAAAGGCGTTTTGTTGATCAATTTGAATCATTTGGGGGAAAAATTCTTGCACGATGAGAGGGTTATGGAGTGCGGTGAGAATTGTGCGTCCTTGCTGTTGCCAGTATGTGATCAGAGCAAGAAGGTCTTTTTGGGTATTATGATCTACACCATTGAAAGGTTCATCAAGTAAAATAATATTGGCATCTTGTACAATGATACGTGCAAAAAGAGCGCGTTGTAATTGCCCGCCTGATAATGTTTCAAGCGAACGGGGTGCGAGTTCTGTAAGCCCAACCATTTTAAGAGCATTTTGAATCTTAGAATCATAAGGGCGCTGATTCTTCCATAATCCACAAAAAGACCACAGTCCTGTTTTTACAAGCGTTTTCACATCAATTGGAAATGTTTGATCTATATTACATTGCTGAGCAAGATAAGCAATGCGGCTTTTTTTTGGTTTTGTAATTTTTCCTTTAAGAGGTTTAATCAATCCGGCGATGGCTTTTAGCAGTGTCGATTTTCCAGCGCCATTATCACCTGTTATTGCAACCAATGAACCAGCTTTTAACTTTGCTGAAAAGTTCTTTATTGCTATTCTATTCCTATAGCCTAATGTTGTTTTATTGAAGTGCAGATCCATATTTTTTACCATCGTTGCTTATTATTTTGGAAACTATGTAATAATATAACGTTTGTCAACAAAATGTTATATTATTACATAGTTTTGAGTACTGAAAATTTTAGTGGGAAGATCGTGGAAAATTAAAAATAATAATTGAATTCACCTTGACGAAAGAGAGAGAGTATATACTATATATAGTATCAAAATGATTGGTGATTCTAAATAAGCACAAGAGAGGGTGTTAGTGTGTTTCGTTTGGTATCTAAGTTATTTCCATTATTGTAAAGAGTTTATTGGCCAAAGGTATAGCAGTATTTTTACTGAAGGGTCTCTTTTGGAAGGATTTCCTTTCGTTTTTGTAATTGATTTTTGCCGTAAAAGAGCAAACAGAGCTCTTGAAAAACGGTAGTTTAGAACATTAGTTTTTTAGACAGCAGGAGGGAATTGTAATGCAAGCAAAAGATTGTTTTATAACTAGGGGGCTTTGCCATTTAAGTTGTAGAATAATCGCTTATTCTCATCATAGTTTTTGAAGTTATTTGATGAGGAATTCTGTTATGTTCAGGAAGCTGTGTATTATTTGAAAATAACCACATGTTTTGCGTACAATTTCTATTTTTTGTTATTCTTGAGTACCTATAAAATTATTAGATTGACCTTTCAGGGTTGATTGTTTGGAATTGTGAAAGTTGAAGAAAATGTCGATCACTATTTATAGCAAACCATCTTGTGTCCAATGTGATGCTACACGCCGCGCTTTTGATGCAAAAGGCATTCATTATCGTGTTGTTGATATTTCCTGTGATGAACAAGCATACAGTTTTGTTCAATCTCTGGGGTATCGTCAGGTTCCTGTCGTTGTTTGTGGTGAAAATCATTGGTCTGGTTTTAGACCAGATATGATTAGTGGTCTTTGTGCTTAATGGGGCTTATTGTTTATTATTCGAGTGCAACGGGTAATACAGAACATTTTGTCTCGCAGCTTGGGCAAAGACTCTTCAAAATTGATAAAAGAAAGCCTTCTGCATTGGTTGGTGAACCTTATGTATTGGTTGTTCCTACATATGCAGATGGTGAAGGAAGAGGGGCCGTGCCGAAAGCCGTTGTCCAGTTTCTTAATGAAGCTGAGAACCGAAAATTAATTTGTGGTGTTATTGGCGGTGGGAATCGTAATTTTGGTCGCTATTATAATCTAGCAAGTAAAATTATTGCTGAAAAATGTTGTGTACCTTGCCTTTATCGTTTTGAGCTGCGTGGAACTGATGAAGACGTTATTTATGTAAAAAAGGGATTGGAAAGATTTTGGAAACAATTGGTATAGGACAATCGCAGAAATCGGATCAGATTACTGATTATCATGCGTTGAATGCAATGCTTAATCTTTATGATGAAAATGGTCATATTCAATTTGATATGGATCGGCTTGCTGCGCGGCAATATTTTCTTCAGCATGTTAATCAAAATACAGTTTTTTTTCATAACCTGAAGGAAAAAGTAGATTACTTAATAGAGGAAGGTTATTATGAAAAAGCTTTATTTGAGCTTTATGATTTTTCTTTTATTAAAAAGCTTTTTAAACGTGCTTATGCATTTAAATTTCGTTTTCCTACCTTTTTAGGCGCATTTAAGTATTATACCAGCTATACACTGAAGACTTTTGATGGGAAACGTTATCTTGAACGTTATGAAGATCGCGTTTGTCTTGTAGCTTTATATTTGGCACAAGGGAATAAAGCTCTTGCTGAAAGTTTTGTGGATGAAATTATTACAGGACGTTTTCAACCGGCAACACCAACATTTTTAAATGCTGGGAAAAAACAACGAGGTGAATTGGTTTCGTGTTTTTTGCTACGTGTTGAAGATAATATGGAATCGATAGGTCGTTCGGTTAATTCGGCTTTGCAGCTTTCAAAACGTGGTGGAGGTGTGGCGCTTTGTTTAACGAATTTGCGGGAAGCAGGGGCGCCAATTAAGCAAATAGAAAATCAGTCCTCAGGTGTTTTACCGGTGATGAAACTCTTGGAAGATTCTTTTTCTTACGCCAATCAGCTTGGGGCACGACAGGGGGCTGGAGCTGTTTATTTGCATGCTCATCATTTAGATATTATGAAGTTTTTGGATACAAAGCGTGAAAATGCTGATGAAAAAGTTAGAATTAAAACGCTTTCGCTTGGTGTCGTTATTCCTGATATTACTTTTGAGCTTGCACGGAATAATGAGGATATGTATCTCTTCTCATCGTATGACATCGAGCGTGTGACAGGTAAGCCCTTTAGCGATATTTCTTTAACGGAGCATTATCGTTCTTTTGTTGATAATGCAAAGATTCGTAAAAAGAAAATAAGTGCACGCGTTTTTTTCCAGACATTAGCGGAAATTCAATTTGAGTCGGGTTATCCCTATATTTTATTTGAGGATACTGCTAATCGATCGAATCCGATAGCTGGGCGCATAAGTATGAGCAATTTATGTTCAGAAATTTTGCAGGTGAGTGAGGCGAGTGAACTGGAGACAGATTTAACTTATCGCACGATTGGAAGTGATATATCCTGTAATCTTGGATCCATGAATATTGCCAAAGCAATGGAAAGTCCTGATTTTGGACAGACCGTGGAATCTGCTGTTCGCGCTCTGACTGCTGTTTCGGATATGAGCAATATTGATTGTGTGCCTTCCATTGCGAAAGGCAATGCTGAAAGTCATGCGATTGGTTTGGGACAAATGAATTTGCATGGGTTTCTAGCGCGTGAGCAGATCTATTATGGGTCTCCAGAAGCGATTGATTTTACCAATATCTATTTTTATATTGTGACATATCACGCCATACGTGCTTCCAATTTAATTGCGCACGAACGTCAAGAAATGTTTGCAGGGTTTGAAAAATCAGCTTATGCAGATGGACGTTTTTTCGAGAAATATATTGAAAAAGAATGGAAACCGCAATTTGCGCTTGTGCAAGAGCTTTTTGCACGGAATAATATTGTTATTCCAGATCAAAAGGATTGGCAGGAACTCAAAAAATTAGTTATTGAGTACGGGCTTTATAATCGCAATCTACAGGCAGTTCCTCCCACGGGATCTATTTCCTATATTAATCATGCCACTTCCTCCATTCATCCGATTGCTTCAAAAATCGAAATTCGCAAAGAGGGAAAAATTGGGCGCGTTTATTATCCTGCTCCTTATATGGATAATACGAATTTGAATTTTTACCAAGATGCTTATGAGATTGGCCCTGAAAAAATTATAGATACCTATGCTGCGGCAACACAGCATGTTGATCAAGGTCTTTCATTAACATTATTTTTTCCTGATACGGCTACTACACGTGATATTAATCGCGCACAAATTTATGCCTGGAAAAAGGGGATAAAAAGTATTTACTATGTACGATTACGGCAAGTAGCATTGAGTGGAACAGAAGTAGATGGCTGTGTTTCGTGCAGTTTATAGGAGATCATCATATGACAAAGATTACAACCAAAAATCCTGTTGTGTGCGCTGTTAATTGGAATAGATTACATGATGAGAAAGATCTTGAAGTATGGAACCGCTTAACTGGGAATTTTTGGTTACCTGAGAAGGTTCCACTTTCCAATGACATTCCCTCATGGTCAAGCTTAACGGATGAAGAACGCAAGCTAACGATTCGTGTTTTTACAGGACTAACGCTTCTTGATACAATTCAAAACACTGTAGGAGCCATTTCGCTTCTGGCTGATGCGATAACAGAGCATGAGGAGGCAGTTTTGACGAATATTGCCTTCATGGAAGCGGTTCATGCACGTTCTTATTCCTCTATTTTTTCAACCCTTTGTTCGACGGTAGAAGTTGATGATGCGTTTAGATGGTCAGAAGAAAATATTCATTTGCAGAAAAAGGCTAGATTAGTACTTGAGCGTTATGAAGCAAATGATCCACTTAAGAAAAAAATTGCTTCGACTTTGCTGGAAAGCTTTTTATTTTATTCTGGTTTTTATTTGCCCATGTATTGGGCCAGTCGCGCTAAGTTGACCAATACAGCAGACCTCATTCGACTAATCATTCGTGATGAAGCAGTCCATGGTTATTATATAGGTTATAAATTCCAATTGGGCTTTGCAAAGCTTGATGAAGCCAAAAGACAAGAAATTAAAGATTTTGCTTTTAACCTGCTCTTTGATCTTTATAACATCGAGTGCAAATATACTGAAGATCTTTATGATGCGCTTGGATTGACAGAAGATGTTAAAATTTTTCTTCATTATAACGCTAACAAGGCTTTAATGAATTTAGGTTTTGAAGCTCTTTTCCCCCCTGAGGTTTGTCGTGTTAATCCCGCTATTTTGGCAGCTTTATCACCAAACTCTGACGAAAATCATGACTTTTTTTCAGGGGCAGGTTCTTCTTATGTCATTGGCAAGGCGGTTGCTACTACGGATGATGATTGGGAATTTTAATGTTTGCATGCAAATAGAAGTGCGCGGGGTATTCCACTGAGGTCTTTGCGCATTTCTAAACATTGAAAGCCATTTGTTTCAAACAAATTGCATACTTCTTTTTCTTGAGAGTAACCAATTTCAACAGCGATAGTGCCGTTTTCTTTTAAGTAGTTGGCTGCTTCATGGGCGAGCTTTCGATAAAAATCAAGACCATCTTTTCCACCGACAAGAGCGCGCAATGGATCATGTAAGCGCACTTCTTTTGCAAGTTTTTTGATATCTTTTGCGGGAATATAAGGAGGATTGGAAACAATAAAATCAAAGTGACCAGTGACAGAATCAAACCAATCGCTAAGAAGAGGTGTGAAGCGATGTATTACTTCAGCATTTTTTGCATTTTTTGTCGCTGTTTTAAGGGCATCTTCAGAAATATCGACAGCGACTGCATAGGATTGTGGAATTTGTTTAAGAATGGCAATGGCAATGGCGCCACTTCCTGTCCCCATATCAAGGAGTGTTATTTTTCTCGAGTTTTTGATCTGTTTTTGGAGAAAAGGGAGAACAAGATCTATCAGCGTTTCTGTATCAGGGCGAGGTTCTAACGTCTCTTGAGACAAAGCGAAGGATATGCCATAAAATTCTCGTTCTCCTATAATACGGTAGACGGGTTCGCCTGCAATCCGCCGTTGGACAGCCTGTTCTATTTGTGTAATGTGCTCAGAAGATAGAGGTATATCTGGTTGAGAAATTCTTTCAGCAGCATTTATTCCTGTTATCCATTCAATGAGTATTTTCGCATCGAGATTGGCTTCAGCAATTCCTTTCGTGCGCAATTTTTCTTGAGTTTGTTGGATGACATTTTTGAAAGAATATTTGTTCAATTATTGTCCATTTCCATCAGGAGTGCTGTTTGGTGATCTGAGATGAGTGCATGAATAAGCTCATCAAGATCTCCCTCTAGAATGCGATCAAGCTTATACAAGGTTAGATTAATACGGTGATCCGTGACGCGTCCTTGTGGAAAATTATAGGTACGAATACGTTCTGAGCGATCACCAGAACCAACTTGGCTTTTACGAGAAGCTGAACGTTCACTTTCCGCTTTTTGTCGTTCGATATCGAATAAGCGTGCCCGTAAAATTTGAAGGGCTCGTGCTCGGTTTTGATGTTGTGATTTTTCTGCTTGTACGACCATAATTCCTGTTGGAATATGCGTGATACGAACAGCTGAATCCGTTGTATTAACATGCTGTCCTCCTGCTCCAGATGCACGCATTGTGTCGATACGAATATCTTCAGGACGAATATCAATATCAATATCTTCAGCTTCTGGAAGCACAGCAACGGTAGCAGCAGATGTATGGATACGTCCACCTGTCTCTGTTTCAGGGATGCGTTGCACACGATGAACCCCTGATTCATATTTCAATTTAGAAAAGACACCTTTTCCTGAAATGGTAGCAATAATCTCTTTATATCCGCCAACTTCCCCCTCACTGAGTGAAATAACTTCTACTTTCCAATTGTGAGCATGGGCATAACGTTCATACATGCGGAAAAGATCACCGGAAAAAAGTGCTGCTTCTGAGCCACCCGTTCCTGCTCGAATTTCAACAATAGCGTTTTTTTCATCAGCAACATCTTTAGGCAAAAGCAGAATCTGGAGTTCTTTTTCAAATTGCTCTACTTTTTTATATAACGATGGTAGCTCTTCCTGGGCAAGATTACGCATCTCTATATCTGTTTGTTTATCGTTGATAATCGTTTCTAATTCTGTAATCTCTTCGTAAAGAGCATTTAATGCGCGTATAGAGGCAATAACGGGTTGTAGTTCTGCATATTCAGAAGCTAATTTGACATATGTTTCAGCATTTGGATTCGTCGTCATTTGGCTTTCAATTATTTCAAAGCGCTTTTCAAGCTGTCTCATACGATCTTGTGGCAAAGAAACCATGATAATATTGGCCTAATTTTTCATAATACAATTTTTATAATATTTTGTTGCAATGATTTTTTGTTATAATATTGGCAATGAATTACTGTATAGCATCATACAAAGAGGGGTAATAAAGCAATTCTTTTTTTTTTTGCCAATGAAAACTATTATATTTTAAAGGTAAACTTTTATAAAATTTGATTTGCCTAAGGTATTTTATCTAATGATATATGATTACTTTTGTAAGAGTGTTTTTTTCCGTAAAGTTCAAGGCGGTGATGAATAATATCATAGCCAAGAGATTTTGCAATTTCCTCTTGCAGCTTTTCAATAACATCAGAATGAAACTCGATAACTTGTCCTGTTTCTATATCAATGAGATGATCATGATGTTGCCCATCTGCTTGCTCAAAACGAGATGGACCACCACTAAAGCTATGGCGATGAATTGTTCCATTTCCTTCTAATATTTTCATGGTTCGATAAACAGTTGAGAGTGAAATATTCGAATCTATTTTGTTTGCACGCTGAAAAATTTCAAATGCATTAGGATGATCATTTGTATCAGTCAAAATATCAAGAATAACTCGTCGTTGACGTGTTACTCTTAAACCAGCTGTGCGCAATTCTTGCTCATAATTTCGCTTTTTATTCATTTGCATAGTTTGCTTTTCAAACAAAGGCTCCATGACAGTGTTTGTATTTTTTCTCTGAACCGCAAGGACAACGCTCATTACGTCCAACTTTTCCCCATGTGGTTATATCGTTAGGGTCACGATCTTGTGGATTAACAAATCTATTTTCTTGTGATCGTGCCCATAAGGTGGGAGCATTTTCTTGACTTTGATCATTAAAGACAGAAGAAGCAGCATCAGTTTGCTCAGGCATGGCCGGTTCTGTGGGGTGTTGAATGATTTCAAAGCGCATAAGCTTAGAAGTGACAATTCGGCGCAAATTTTTCAACATACTTTGAAAGAGTTCAAATGATTCTGTCTTATATTCATTGAGCGGATCCCGCTGCGCATAACCACGAAAACCAACAACAGAACGCAAATGGTCTAAACTCACCAGATGTTCACGCCATAACGTATCAATAGTTTCGAGCAATACTGCTTTGTGAAAATAAGCCATAACTTCTGGAGAATATCGTTCAGTACGCTCATTTTCAAGTTTTGTAACAGCATCTGATACACGCTCTAGAATTTGCTCCTCGGCAATTCCATCTTCGTTTGCCCATTTTTCCACTGGAAGCTCAAGATTAAAGAGTTGTTGAAGCTCTTCTTCAAGAGTTTTTGCATCCCATTTTTCAGAATATGTCCCTGATGGAATATAAGCCTCTACGAGATCCTCTACGACTTCATTACGCATTTCAAGGATCATTTCTGATAAATCATCTGCGTTCATGACCTCCATACGCTGTTCAAAAATAACCTTGCGTTGATCATTCATGACATCATCATATTTTAGCAGATTTTTACGAATTTCAAAGTTTCGTGCTTCGACCTTTTTTTGTGCTTTTTCAAGGGCTTTATTAATCCATGGATGGATAATAGCTTCATTTTCTTTCAATCCAAGTTTTTGCAGCATACCATCCATACGGTTAGAGCCAAAGATACGCATAAGATCATCTTGAAGAGAGAGAAAGAATTTTGAGCGACCAGGATCGCCTTGGCGACCAGAACGTCCACGAAGCTGGTTATCAATACGACGGCTTTCATGACGTTCAGTAGCGATAACGTAAAGCCCTCCAGCCGCTAAAGCTTTTTCTTTAAGCTTCTGAACATCTTTTTTTATTTCTTCAATTTTAGCTGTCCGCTCTGGACCTTCCGGGATATCCTGTAACTCTTGTCGGATGCGCATTTCAACATTACCACCAAGCTGTATATCCGTACCGCGTCCTGCCATGTTGGTTGCAATGGTGAGAGCTCTAGGAACTCCTGCTTGCGCAATGATATATGCTTCTTGTTCGTGATAGCGAGCATTTAAGACTCTAAAATCGGTAATGCCTTCTTTTCGCAAACGCTCTGCCAATTGTTCTGACTTTTCAATAGAGGTTGTTCCAACAAGAATAGGCTGTTCTTTTTCGTGAGCTTGACGGATATCATGCACAATTGCCCGATATTTCTCTTCTGCTGTTCGATAAATCTCATCATCTTCATCAATACGTTGTATTGGCAAATTTGTAGGGACTTCGACAACGTCAAGACCATAAATATTTCTGAATTCTTCGGCTTCTGTTGTTGCAGTTCCAGTCATGCCAGATAATTTTCTATACATACGGAAGTAATTTTGGAAAGTGATGGAAGCAAGTGTCTGGTTTTCTGGTTGAATAGCAACATGCTCTTTAGCTTCTAACGCTTGATGAAGTCCTTCAGAATAACGCCGCCCAGGCATCATTCGCCCTGTAAATTCGTCAATAATAACGATTTCATCATTGCGAACAATATAATCTTTATCGCGAGCAAACAGTTTATGAGCTTTTAGAGCATTATTGACATGATGAACGATAGCGACATTTTCTATGTCATAAAGACTCTCACCTTTAAGATGCCCAGCTTGTTCGAGCATTTTTTCAATTTTTTCAGTACCAACTTCGGTAAAGGTCGTTGTTTTTTGTTTTTCGTCTATTTCATAGTCTTCTGGAGTTAAGGCAGGAATAAATGTATCAATAAGGTTATAGAAGTCAGTGCGATCTTCTAGAGGACCAGAAATAATAAGGGGGGTACGGGCTTCATCAATAAGAATCGAATCAACTTCATCAACAATTGCGTAATGATGTCCACGTTGGACCATTTGACTATGATCGAAGGCCATATTATCACGCAAATAATCAAAACCTAGTTCATTATTTGTGGCATAGGTGATGTCGCATGCATAGGCTTCTCGGCGGGCATCACTATCAAGATCATGAAGAATCACGCCTGTTGTAAGCCCTAGAAAACTAAAAATTTTCCCCATTGTTTCAGCATCACGACTGGCGAGATAATCGTTTACTGTCACAACATGAACGCCTTTACCTTCCAATGCATTGAGATAAATTGGTAGAGTTGCCATTAATGTTTTACCTTCACCAGTACGCATTTCAGCTATGCCGCAGTCGTGAAGGACCATTCCACCAATAAGTTGTACGTCAAAAGGACGCATGTCATAAACACGTTTTGCGGCTTCACGAACAGTCGCGAAAGCTTCCGGTAAGAGCAAATCAACACCCTCACCTTCACTAAGACGTTTACGAAAGGCATCTGTTTTTTGGCAAAGTTGCTCATCACTTAATTTTACGAATTGTTCTTCCAAAGCATTAATTTGTGCAACTTTTTGGCGGAGTGCTTTGAGATGTCGCTCATGAGCTGAACCAAAAAACTTACGGGCAAAAACACCTAAACTGACCATCTCTGGCCCTTTCTTTTAATTGTTGTCACTCTTGTTGGGTAATTCATACGCTCTCCCCATACTCTACATTTTCTTCAAATTATCTGATATCATTAGTGACATCATGAAATGCAGATGGTACCATTATACTTGCTGGTGTGCAATTTTTCACTCTAATTATAAAGTAGAGATAAGAGGCTAAGCGCTTTATGTCAACTTTAAGTATGCTATTTAACTGATACAATACAAAGTAATTTAAGATACAATATGTCATTTTCCTCTATTATCATGTTTTTCATCTGCATTAGATAGGATTGGAGAAACTGAGATAAAAGGATAATTTTATACTTTTTTTAAATAAAATTACTAATTTATTTCTCTATGTTTAAAGATTAAAGTGTTATGGTAAAGAAAATTGGAATCTTGAACCTGCCTTCATTTTTAAGGAGTATATTTATGAAATTTAACTTTATCACGCTTTTTTTAGCATCAACTTTATTGGCAAGTACAAGTTTAGGGGTGAGTGCTCAAGAAGGTTTGAATTCATCGTCGAGTGATTTAAAGACTTTAGAGAAAGCTTCTGAAAAAGCCGTTTCTCCTTCTCATGTTATGGCGGTTATTGATGGGAAAAATATTACAGCAGGCCAATTGGATGATTTAGCGCTTGAAATAAATCCTAATTTAGCACGTTTTCCTGATGAACAACGCCGTATGATGGTTCTAAAAGCTTATTTAGATATGCAGGCCCTCGCAAAAGCAGCAAGAAGCAAAGGTCTTGATAAGACAGAAGCTTACGATAAACGTATGGCAGTCATGCGTGACAATGTTCTTCAACAGCTTTATTTTAAACAGGCGATTGTTGATAAAATATCGGATACTGATTTGGAAGCTCTTTATAAGCAAGAAGTTGCTGCTTTACCTAAAGAGGATGAGGTTAAAGCGCGTCATATTTTGGTCAAAACGAGAAAAGAAGCAGAAGCTATCATTAAGCATTTAAATAAAGGCGAAAATTTTGAAGAGATTGCAAAGAAAAGTTCAACAGATGGTTCTGCTGCCGTTGGGGGTGATCTTGGTTATTTTAGCCATGGTCAAATGGTCAAGCCTTTTGAAGATGCCGCATTTGGTTTGAAAGTTGGCGAATACACAAAACAACCCGTTGAAAGTCCTTTTGGTTGGCATATTATTAAATTAGAAGATCGTCGTGTAAAACAACCGCCTGCATTTGATGATGTTAAAGAGATGTTGCGGACACAGCTGATAAAAAAGCGCTATCAAGAACTGATTGTTGATTTGCGTAGCAAGATAGATGTGAAATACCCTGATCCTAATGTTACAAAAATCATGGAATCGCTTCATCAAAATGGGACGCTACTTCCCGATGAGACATCTGATGAAGAAGATACGGAATAGCTAGTAAAAATAAGTAGATAGCCTCTTTAATAGATAATTTGCTAGGTTAGTTTTGTTCAAAAAGCCTAGCAGTTTTCTATGAGAGGTTATTGATCTGCAATCATTTCATTTTTTTATAGAAAGCATATTGTGGTTTTGAAAATCTCTCCTTTGTCGCCTCAAAAGATCCAAGAGCTTTCTCCATTATCTGGTGTACGGATAGCAACAGCTGAAGCTGGGATTAAATATAAAGATCGTACAGATCTTCTTTTCATCATATTCGATAAGCCAGTGAGTGTGGCCGGTGTTTTTACCCGTTCAAAATGTCCATCTTCCCCTGTAGAGCATTGTCGTGCATCGCTTCCTCATGGGGTTGCGAGGGGTGTTGTTGTGAATTCTGGAAATGCAAATGCTTTTACAGGAAGCAAAGGAAAGCACACAACCGATGCAATTATTTGTGCAGCAGCGAACGCTTTAAAGGTTAGAGAAGATGAAATTTTTATAGCTTCTACGGGTGTTATTGGTGAGCCAATGGATGCATCGGGTATTGTCAATCTTTTACCAAGTATGACAGAGACAGCAGAAGAGGGAAATTGGTTGGAAGCTGCAAAAGCCATAATGACAACGGACACATTTCCAAAACTTGCGACCCGCACTTTTGACTGTGGGGGAGAGCGTGTTACCATTAATGGAATTGCAAAAGGTGCTGGTATGATTGCACCCGATATGGCGACAATGCTGTCATTTGTGGTTAGTGATGCTACCATTTCTTCGGATGCACTCCAATCCATGTTATCAGAGGCAGTTGAGGGTTCTTTCAATTCAATTACTGTTGATAGCGATACCTCAACTTCAGATACGCTTATGTTGTTTGCGACAGGAAAAGAACATGTTCCATGTCTTACAAGTAAATCTGATCCGCGTTATGGGGTTTTTGTGAAACAATTGAGTGCACTTCTGCATGAACTTGCACTACAAGTTGTTTGTGATGGTGAAGGTGCTCGTCATTTAATTGAGGTTAATGTGGTGGGTGCTACAACAAATAATGCAGCTAAAACTATTGCTTTATCAATTGCAAATTCACCGCTCGTAAAAACGGCTATTGCCGGTGAAGATGCGAATTGGGGGCGGGTCGTTATGGCAGTTGGGAAGGCCGGTGTTGAAGTCGATCGTGATCTATTGACGATTTGGTTTGGTGAGCATCGTGTGGCCGTGAATGGCGTACGAGATCCTGAGTATTGTGAAGAGACAATAGGTACTTATATGCAAGGTAAGCACATCACGATTCGTGTTGATATCGGTTTGGGTAAGAGTACGGCGACGGTTTGGTCTTGCGATTTAACAAAAGAGTACGTTATGATCAATAGCGATTACAGAAGTTAATGGATGCACTTTATATTTAACAGTTTATTATTTTTCAGAGCAAATGGGGTATGTGAGCTCTTTTAGGAGCAGAGGGGATATGATAGAAAAGTCAGTTATCTTTATGTTCCCTATTGGGGAGTGATATGTGTATGAAAAGTTCCATTCTTCTTGTTGTTGCATGTGCACTGTTAGATCAGAATAATCGTGTTTTGCTTACACAGCGTCCTGAAGGAAAATCATTGGCTGGTTTATGGGAGTTCCCTGGTGGCAAGGTTGAGCAAGGTGAAACTCCGGAAGCATCATTGATTCGTGAATTAGAGGAAGAGCTTGGTATTTATGTTCAACCAAATAATTTACACCCTTTAACATTTGCAAGTCATAGCTATAAAACATTTCATCTCTTAATGCCATTGTATCTTTGTGACCATTATGAGGGCGTTGCGCAAGGACGAGAGGGCCAAAATTTAGAATGGGTTTTTATTAATGATCTTGATAAATACCCTATGCCTGATGCTGATAAACCATTGGTTCAGGTATTGAAAAATCATCTTCTTTAATGTGTTATAAGAAGAAAATATAATTCAATATATTGATTTAAAATAATAATTTATATTTTTTATGTTGAATGGGAAAGTCCAGGGTCATAAAAATTTTCTCATTTCAAATCTGTTTTATGTTAAATTAGTCAAAACCATTCTTTTGCACGTTCCAAGCGGGGCGGGTCATGTGGATAAAATTATTTAAGAAAGAAATAAAATACGTGTTGAAAGAATACTCTCCAATAGCCAAGGGTTATCGCAACATTGAGAATTGGCAAAGTGTATAATGATGCCTTTGCACGCTTCATAAGCATAAAAATGGTGGTAGATAATGGATTTATACTTTTCGCGATTATTATTGAGAGATTGTCTTGGATGCACCGAGAGATATTAGGAGTATTTCTTTCATAAGATATCGATAATAGGAAAAATTTCAAAAAATGTTGCTTTTGATTAAGAGGGGCATATCCCTTACGTAATATAGAACGCCATTGTGTTGCATATTTGCGGGGTTGTTTAAAAGAGGCATCTCGCAATATTCCAAAGCCCATTTCGTGCCGGCACTCGTGAATGGTATAATGGTAGAGCTTTATAAGATAAAATCTATTGAGCGCCACTATCTTTACGCTTGTGAAGGAGTAAGCTGGTTCCAATGTTAGTTATGATAGCTCTTGGCATTTGAGAGCATTCAGAAGGGATATTTTTCTTTTCGTAATCATTTTTACTTATACATCAATTTCGCTTGTGATGAACAAGCAAGCGATTTTGATTGATTCAACATAAAAACAGATTTGAAATAAGAGAATTTTACGATAT
Organism: Bartonella sp. AP258QHHD; assembly: GCF_042196145.1. Classification (NCBI taxonomy): domain Bacteria; kingdom Pseudomonadati; phylum Pseudomonadota; class Alphaproteobacteria; order Hyphomicrobiales; family Bartonellaceae; genus Bartonella; species Bartonella sp. AP258QHHD. The sequence continues at coordinate 61,594 of NZ_JBHIPR010000077.1, read as the reverse complement.
TTAGAATGCTTGATGCAGAGTGAATGATGGATAATTATCCTTATAAATCAATCTATTGCATAATAAAAACATTCAATTAATTTTTTATAGGAGGCATGTATTAAGTTTCTTGAATTGGACGGCGTTTTGCGATAGGATATTGATTTTTTTTTAGCGATACGCGTAATTGCTTTTTCCAATGGCTCAATCATAACGTCCATAGAAAAACCATTTGCGTGAATAATATTTGCGTGATCGACCATAATAGCAACATGATCTTTCCAAAAAATTAAATCACCTCGTTGAAGTTTATCAGTATCTGTAAGAAGACTGCCTATAGTTTCTTGCTGCATATCGGTATCACGTAAGACTATTTGATCGGTCATCATCATAGAGAGCTGAATGAGTCCCGAACAATCAATTCCAAAACCGCTGACACCACCCCAAAGATAAGGTGTACGGATAAAGGTTTCTGCAACTGTGACATAATCTTCATATACGCGTCCAATGGGGCTGAGATGGCTCGTAATGATTGCTGTTCCATTTTCAAGAATAGAATACATTGTGTCACGGACTTCAATTTCATCAACAACACTGACTTTGCTTCCCATAGATAATGGGGATACTATTGGTCCACGTAAGTCAGCGTGTAAATATTTAAATGTGCGTGGTACTGAAACCACATGTGTTTGTTTTATGGTTGATGTACAAAGAACTTTTGTATCAATATAACCGACATAACCATCTTTGAGTGATTGTCCCCACGACAATGTTTCCCCTTGTTCAAAAATGAGAAGTTCTTCTCCCAATAAGCATTCTGTTTGTCTTTCACTTTTTTTACTATTTTCTTTAAAAAGTCCAGCGACCGCTGTATTAACACGTCTTTTTTCACCTTGAACAAAGCGTTGAGCTGTAATTTCTGTTTCAAGACGTTGATCTGCTAGATCATCTCTGAATGCATGAAGTCTTGGGTCTTTAGAGATCATCTTTTTGCTTTCCATTTTGTTACTCCTTACCTTTAAACAAACTCATGAAAACTGTATTGGTAAGGTTTTTATCCTCAAACAAAACTAAGAACACAGTGTAAGACCAATTATTCTTTAAGCTGCAAAATTGTCCATTTTTGTGGATATTTGTGTCAAAATTCATTTTTTAAAAATATTATAAAGGGCACGAATAGTTTGTGCTGATCCACCAATAGGGTATCCTGGTTTTTCTTTTGGAACCCATCCATAAAGGTCAAAATGCGCAAAATGTTCAGCTTTTTCAACAAAAGAATTAAGAAATAAAGCAGCCGTTATAGAACCAGCAAAGCTATTTCCAGTTACATTGTTAAGATCGGCAATTGGTGATGATAACATCTCTTGGTAAGGTTTCCAAAGGGGCATTTGCCAAAGAGGATCAAAGACAGCGTGAGCAGATTCAGAAATTTGTTGTGCCCATATTGAATCATTACAATAAAATGCGGGAAGATCTGGTCCTAATGCTATACGCGCTGCCCCTGTTAAAGTAGCCATACAAAGCATGAATTGTGGACTTTCTTCATCACCATAGGCGAGTGCATCGGCAAGGACAAGGCGCCCTTCAGCATCTGTATTACCTACTTCAACACTTAAACCTTTACGACTTTTAAGAATATCACCTGGTCGGTAAGCATTCGCAGAAATTGCATTTTCTACAGCTGGAATCAAAACGCGTAAACGGAAAGGCAATTTTGCATCCATGATAAGTTTAGCCAATCCCAAAACGTTTGCTCCACCCCCCATGTCTTTTTTCATAAGCAACATGTTATTGGCTGATTTAATATCGAGGCCTCCAGTATCAAAAGTTACGCCTTTGCCCACCAACGTTATTTTAGGATGATGTTCTTGCCCCCAGAGTAACTCAATCAGTCGTGGTGCAGTGCTGCCTGCTCGTCCTACAGCATGAATCATCGGAAAGTTATGGGTTAAGAGATCGTCTCCACAAATACTTTTGATATGAGCACCATAGGTTTTTCCTAGTTTTCGAGCTTCTTTTTCGAGAGTATCAGGGTTCATATCATTGGCTGGAATATTAATGAGATCACGGACGAAAAAGACAGCTTCATAAATTCGTTGGAGTTCATTAAGATCAATAGCCTCATTGACATGGATAGATAATGATTTGAAAGAAGAATTTTGACGATAGCGATTAAATTGATAGCTACCGAATGCTAATCCAAGATAGGTATTTATTTCATCAGAGGTTGTACCTTCTAAATGCCATTGACCAGCAGGAAGTTTTTGAGCAAGAACTCCTGTGATAAAAGGATCGTTACCATTGCCAATTCCAAATAAAACTTTTTTTAAATGCCCCGTTTCGTGAGGAATAAAGAGTATTTGTCCCGCTTTACCAGTAAAGTCATTAACTTTTATCCATGCTGTTGTTGACGCATCAAGTGATAAGTTGGCAAGAGTTCTTTGGTTTACCAAGATGATAGGGCAACTGTTATCGATACGTGTTGAGGTAAAATGAATGTGGTGGTGCTGCATAGTTATGAGATCCTTATAGTCGTCTAAGTGCGACATATTCGACCAAATGATTTTTTCCCTTTCGTAGAATGAGATTGGACCGTGGTCGTGTTGGCAATATATTTTCCTGTAAATTTTTTAAATTAATCGTTTGCCAAAGATCCTCAGCGATTTTTGAAGCTTCTTTTTCATTGAGATGGGCATAACGATGAAAATAGGATTCAGGATTTTGAAAAGCTGTTTTACGCAAACGTTTAAAGCGCTCCAAATACCAGTGACGAATGACTTCTGTTTCAGCATCGACATAGATTGAAAAATCAAAAAAATCTGATACGAAAGGAATAGCTTTTCCATCTTTAGGAAGATCACTGACCTGTAATACATTAATACCTTCAACAATTAAAATATCAGGACGATCAATGGTAATAGTCTGATTTTCTAGAACATCATAGATCATATGTGAGTAAAGCGGGGCACGGACATTTCCGATACCTGCTTTTATAGCCGAAAGAAAGCACAGCAACTTTTTAATGTCATAGGAATCAGGAAATCCTTTGCGATTCATTCGATTTTTTTGCTGTAAGATTGCGTTAGGATAGAGAAAACCATCCGTTGTGATTAGATCAACTTTAAGGCTAGATGTCCATCTTTTCAACAGTTCTTGAAGAATGCGAGCCGTGGTTGATTTTCCTACAGCTACAGAACCAGCAATTCCAATAATAAAGGGCGTTTTTCTACTCTCTTCTTGATGGAGAAACTGCTGACGTTTGTGAAAAAGTTCCTGTACTGCTTCAACATGGCATGATAATAGACGCGATAAAGAAAGATAAATGCGTTGGACTTCTTTAAGATCAATAGGATCATCAATAGAGCGTAAACGCTTAATTTCATCAAAAGTCAAAGTAAGAGGTGTGTCTGCACGAAACTCTGACCATTCTTGTGCAGTAAAAACGCGATAGGGTGAATATCGGTCAGAAACGGATTTGATCAGATTATCTTTCTGATTAATTTTTTGTATAGTCGTATCAATCATTTGTATTGGTCGAGAATTTTTTGCAGCAGCAATTGATTTAAGAGTAGACAGATGAGCGGCTTCATTTTCAAGTAAATTTTGTTTTGCATGCTCTCTTCTTTTAAGATAGTAGATCATTTTTCATTAACTTATAGTCCAGTCATTCCAGTTTGCACGGATTTGTGCTAATGAGTGCCCTTGCGCCAAAAAAGTCCATAAAAGTAGACGCGCTTTTACGGCTGATAAATAACCAGACATGAGAGCACCAGAAGCAATCATATCGATTTCGGAGCCTTTATAGCCATAAGTTATACGAGTTGTTGAGCCATTACAACAACGACTAGCAATAATGATTGGTATTTTTTGTGCATATTGTTGTACAAGGTCTGCTTCTTGAAAACTACAGTGTCCTGCACCAAAACCAGCAATAACAACTCCAGCATAATACCCACTTTCAAGGCATAGTTTCATTAATTTTGCATCAGATGATAAAGAGGAATAGAGGAGTGCAATTTGATGATCATGGTTTTGGGGAAGATCAAACGTTTTTGGGAAAAATTTTCGATCATTGAAATAAATAAGTTTTCCCTCTAAAATAGTTCCTAAAACACCTGCAAGACCTGATTGAAATGTTTCGACTTTGACGGTATGGCTTTTATAGAGCCAATAAGGTGAATGAATTGCATCATTTATGACAACGAGAACGCCCCTGTTACGACTTTGTGTGGCTGCTGCGACACGAGTGGCTGCTAAAATGTTGGCGGGGCCATCGGCGCCTGCTTCATGAGGCATGCGCATAGCACCGGTTATGATGAGTGGTTCGGCTTCTTTCCAATAAAGAGAAAGAAAAAAAGCTGTTTCTTCCAGAGTATCAGTCCCTTGTGTTAAAACAATACCTTCTGCACCAGCGTTTATTTGTTGTTTTGCCCACTTAATTATTTCAAAAAGCATTTGAAACGATAAAGATCCACTTGGTATTTGCATCAATGTTTGTGCATGAATATCAGCAACGTTATTTAAATCAGGAACACTTTTTATGAGGTTATCTGAAGTTAAAGTCGGTTGCATGTGACCAAAACTATCAGCAGTCATTGCAATTGTTCCACCTAAGGTCCCTATGGCTATTTTTTTCATAATTTTCCTCTAAAAAGCACAAACTGTTTATATAAAGCTATTTAGCAGTAATTTACATTGACAACAATGATATCATTTTTCCATTTTCAACAAATTGAGTTATGCTGAATCATTGTGTTTTGCTGTATATGTTCTTAAATAGGACAATAGTAATTGAGTTTTACATTGTATGAAAAGAAATCAATATTAAAAAGTAAAGTTAATATTAAGGAGTTTCCTTATGACAGAACATAAGCCAGACATAATGTATGGTACAACAATTATTACGGTACGAAAAGGTGGAAAAGTCGTGATGGCCGGTGATGGTCAGGTCTCTCTTGGACAGACAATTATGAAAGGCAATGCACGTAAAGTGCGTCGTCTTGGAAAGAACGGAGTGGTTATTGCTGGTTTTGCAGGTGCTACGGCAGATGCTTTTACATTACTGGAGAGATTGGAAACAAAGCTTGAACAATATCCTGATCAGCTTATGCGTGCTTGTGTGGAACTTGCAAAAGATTGGAGAACAGATCGCTATTTGCGTCGTCTCGAAGCAATGATGCTCGTGGCTGATAAGAAAGTAACTTTGGCTCTAACAGGGCTTGGTGATGTCTTAGAGCCAGAAGATGGGGTTATGGCAATTGGCTCTGGAGGAAATTTTGCTCTTTCAGCAGCGCGTGCACTCATGGATTTGGATTTAGATGCAGAAACTATTGCTCGTAAAGCTATGGCTATTGCCGCTAAAATTTGTGTTTACACCAATGATCATTTTACGATTGAAACATTGGATGCAGAATTATCTTCTTTAGAGAAAGCTATTTAAATGTGTGTTGTATTTTCCCCTCGTGAGACTGTTTCTGAACTTGATCGTTTTATTATTGGCCAAAATGATGCCAAACGCTCTGTAGCTATTGCATTGCGCAATCGGTGGCGTAGGCAACAGCTTGATGAGCCGATGCGTGAAGAAGTTATGCCAAAAAATATTTTAATGATAGGGCCAACAGGAGTTGGTAAAACTGGTATTGCACGTCGATTAGCAAAACTTTCTGGAGCACCCTTCGTTAAAGTAGAAGCGACTAAATTTACTGAAGTTGGTTATGTGGGACGTGATGTTGAGCAAATTATTCGAGATCTTGTTGAAATTGCCATTTCTCTTGTGCGTGAAAAGAAACGGGATGAAATAAAAGAAAAGGCTCACGTGAATGCTGAAGAGCGCGTTTTAGACGCCCTTGTTGGTAAAACAGCAAGTCCTGCTACCCGTGATAGTTTTCGTAAAAAATTGCGTGAAGGTGAATTGGATGAGAAAGAGATTGAAATTGAAGTCGCCGATAATAATAGCAATAGTGCTTCAACCTTTGATATTCCTGGTATGCCTGGGGCACAAATGGGTATTATGAATTTATCAGATATTTTGGGCAAAATGGGCAGTCGTACAAAAGTCCGTAAGACGACAGTAAAGGATTCTTTTAAACCGCTCATTGATGATGAATCTGAAAAACTCCTTGATCAGGAGCAAATTATTCAAGAGGCGCTTCGTGTTGCTGAAAATGACGGTATTGTTTTTATCGACGAAATTGATAAAATTGCAACTAGGGATGGTGGAGCAAGTGTTGCGGTTTCGCGTGAGGGCGTTCAACGGGATCTTTTGCCTTTGGTTGAAGGAACAACAATTGCTACAAAATATGGGCAAATCAAAACAGATCATATTCTTTTTATTGCCTCAGGTGCATTTCATGTTTCCAAGCCATCTGATTTATTACCGGAACTTCAAGGACGTTTGCCCATCCGTGTGGAGCTGAACCCTTTAACAAGGGAAGATTTACGGCGCATTCTAACGGAACCAGAAGCTAGTTTGATTAAACAATATATTGCTCTTATGGCAACAGAAGAGGTTCATTTGGAAATTACCGATGATGCAATTGATGCTTTAGCAGATATTGCTGTAGATTTAAATGCAAGGATTGAAAATATAGGGGCACGTCGTTTGCAAACAGTGATGGAGCGCGTTTTGGATGAGATTTCTTTCACTGCACCTGATAAAGCTGGAACATCGTTTAAAATTGATGCTGCTTACGTGAGAAAATCTATTGGCGAGCTTGCTGCTGATATCGATCTTTCACGTTTTATTCTTTGAAAGTTATTGCTTATTCTGTTTATCTGCGTGCTTCGATAATTTTGAAACCATGGGCTTGTTCATGTATCAACACTGTGCGGAAAATATTTTTTAATAATGTTTCATAAGGCAGGTGGCGGTTTGCAACAAAAAGCAGATTGCCGCTTGGCTTTAAGCACTTTGCAGCATTTATAATAAAATTTTTTCCTAATGAAACATCTGTTGTTTGTTGTGTGTGAAACGGTGGATTTGAAATGATTGTGTCATATAGATTTGTGACAGGTTCATGTACAAGGTCATGCCAATAAAAATGAATTGGAAAAGGAGTTGTTATGGATTTAAGGTGCTGTTTTGCTGCTCTCAAAGCATTGTAGTCTGCTTCATAAAGGTCGAGAGCAGTGAGTTTTTCACTTCTTTCAAGCGCAACGTGAGAAAGATAACCCCATCCAGCACCAAAATCAGCTGTTTTTCCAGAAATAACTTTGAGCATATAAGAAGCAAGCGCAGCAGATCCTGGATCAATACGTCCGTGTGAGAACATACCAGAAGTGGTTTGAAATTTACCAAAAGTGAGCGGTGGTGAGCGCAATTGCGCAATGTTATGTCTCTCAATTTGTTGAGGAACTTGCAACCAAAATACAAGACCATGATTTTTAGACAATTTATTGGTGATGGGAACAATTGTTTTGACCCATTTCATCATTGAAGCAGCACCAGCAGTTTTATCCCCACTAATTACAATCCATCTATTGGGTTTAACGCATTCTAATAAATCAAGAAAACAATTTTGGTTCAAACCACGATATTTGCTCAAATGTAAAAATGCACCATCATAGCTGAAAGTTTTATCTATTTGAGGAGAGCAGTGAAATTGAGTATCGACAAATTTTAAAAAATCTGGTCGCCAAGGCGTAATAACTTTTAAATTTTGTGCCCATTCTGGAGCTGGGATTTCTGTTAAACCAAAACTTAGCCAACACTGGTTTGGATCAGGATACGGGAGTTCATGATTTTCAAAAGGCAAAAATAATAACACATATGACTCTTTCAAAGAAAAATGCCACTCCAATGTTGGGATGGCATTTCATGATACGATAAGAGGAAAAACTTACTCTTCTTTCTTACGGCGGCGCTTATTTTCAGGTTGTTTTTTTTCATCCACGCACTTTTCTTCATTCATCGCTTTATCACCGGTGATTTCCTTTCCGGTTGTTTGATCAACGACCTTCATTGATAACCGAACTTTTCCACGCTCATCAAAGCCCATTAATTTAACCCAAACTTTGTCACCTTCTTTTACAATATCTGTTGTTTTGGTGACGCGTTCTGATGCAAGCTGAGAGATATGAACGAGTCCATCACGAGAACCAAAGAAGTTTATAAATGCACCAAATTCTGCAGTTTTTACAACTGTTCCTTGGTAGATAGCACCAACTTCAGGCTCATCGACAATAGAATGGATCCAACGTTTTGCTGCTTCAATGGTTTTAGCATCAGCAGAAGCAATTTTAATGGTACCATCATCTTCAATATTAATTTTTGCTCCCGTTTGTTCCACGATTTCCCGAATAACTTTACCACCAGAGCCGATAACATCACGGATTTTATCGACAGAAATATTCATAACTTCGATTCGTGGAGAAAATTCACTCAGCTCAGCACGTGCACTGGTTAAAGCTTTCGCCATCTCATTAAGGATATGGATTCGTCCACCTTTGGCTTGTTCAAGCGCGATTTTCATAATCTCTTCGGTAATACCATCAATTTTGATATCCATTTGCAAGGCAGTAATACCATTTTCTGTTCCTGCGACTTTAAAATCCATATCTCCAAGATGATCTTCATCCCCTAAAATATCAGAAAGAACAGCAAAGCGTTCTCCTTCTTTAATCAAGCCCATAGCAATACCAGCAACAGGGCGTGCTAGAGGAACACCAGCATCCATAAGAGCAAGTGAGGTTCCACAAACCGTTGCCATAGAAGAAGAGCCATTGGATTCAGTGATTTCTGAGACAGCACGAATGGTATAAGGAAAAGATTCTTTCGTTGGTAACATGGGGTGAATTGCCCGCCATGCCAATTTGCCATGTCCAATTTCACGACGACCTGGAGAACCAAGGCGTCCCGTTTCACCCACTGAAAATGGTGGAAAATTGTAATGGAGAAGGAATGTTTCCTTATACATTCCTGTCAAAGAATCAACATATTGTTCATCTTCACCAGTTCCCAATGTTGCAACGACAATCGCTTGTGTTTCTCCGCGGGTAAAGAGTGCTGATCCATGTGTGCGGGGTAAAATACTTACTTCTGATTGGATAGGGCGTACGGTAGAAAGATTGCGTCCATCAATCCGCTTTTGGGTATCAAGAATGTTTCCGCGAACAATTTTTGCTTGCAACTGTTTAAATACGGTTGCAATTTGATCTGCACTAAATTGACAGTCTTTTTCTGGTTCTGGCATAAATTTATTGAGGATTTCTGTCTTTAGTGCATCAATTGCAGCATAACGTTCTTGCTTATCAGTAATTGTGTAAGCCTTTCGTATATCCTGTTCTGCCATTTTCTGCATCGCTTTTTCAAGCTCAGAAAGATCTTCAGGAACAAAATCACGAGGATCTTTTGCAGCAACTTCAGCAAGCTTTATAATGGCATCAAGGACAGGTTGAAGGCCTTTGTGACCAAACATTACGGCCCCCAACATGATATCTTCCGGTAATTCTTGTGCTTCTGATTCAACCATCAAAACAGCACTTTCTGTTCCAGCAACAACAAGATCAAGTTTTGATTCAGGCATTTCATCGATATGAGGATTAAGAATATATTGTCCATTACAATAGCCAACGCGGGCACCGGCTATAGGCCCCATGAAAGGAACACCTGACAGGGTCAATGCCGCAGAAGATGCAATCATCGCAAGGATATCGGGATTGTTTTCGAGATCATGCTGTATAACGGAAACAATAACTTGTGTATCATTTTTATATCCCTCAACGAAAAGGGGACGAATTGGGCGATCAATCAAACGTGAAACCAAAGTTTCATTTTCACTTGGTCGACTTTCACGTTTTAAATAGCCCCCAGGTATTCGACCAACAGCATAGGATTTTTCTTGATAATTAACGGTGAGTGGAAAAAAGTCCTGGTCTGGTTTTGGGATTTTGGCCGATACAACGGTAGCTAAGACAATCGTTTCTCCATAGGTAGCAATCACTGCACCATCAGCTTGACGCGCTATTTTCCCTGTTTCAAGGGTGAGCGGACGCCCGGCCCATTCAATTTCTATCTTGTGCGTTTTGAACATTTTTTATCCTTAATGACCAGTGTTTAAATCTTTGATTGCTCACATTCTGGTTTTGCGTAGCATACTTCCAAGATCTGGGGTGGACAACATACTTTTTATCTTTGTTGCAAGAAAAGAGAAGTAAACTGCTTAAATGCGAAACGATGAGCAGTTCTATCCCATAATAACTTATCAGTTTTTAAAATTTTTAATTAAAAGCAACACGTTGAAAAAATGGGTGTTTTTTTAATACCACTTCCATTTTTCTTTTAGCGACGCAAACCTAACTTCTTTATAAGTGTCTGATAACGATTTTGGTCAACTCCTTTAAGATAATCAAGAAGACGCCGACGTTGAGATACCATCTTCAAAAGACCACGACGAGAATGATTATCTTTTTTGTGAGATTTAAAGTGGTTTGTTAAATTAGAAATACGTTCAGAAAGTACAGCAATTTGCACTTCTGGTGATCCTGTATCACCAACTTTGTTTGCGTATTCTGCGACAAGAGCTTTTTTACGTTCAGCTGTAATCGACATCGTATTATCCTTTCCAAAAACGAAGAAACATAAAGCCACCCATAGCCGAGATGTCGTTCAGCAAGGGTCTGTGAGAAAACAGGAAAAGTCGAAGACTCTTACCTATTTTCGTTCTTATATAGGAAAGAAGGTTAAAATACTAGTCCTTGACAGCATTTTGAAGTCTTTCTTTAAATAAAAGCTTTTGTTTTGAAATATTGATTTAAATAGAGTTTTATGAGAAGTGTTTTAAACAATTATGCATCCTTTTGATACAAAGATTATGAGTGTGTGTGAGTGGTAACAAAAGTGATAAATAGCGTTGGAGGGAAAAGATGCAGAGCATTTCAACATTAAAACTTTTTCGTAATTCGGTATTTCGAAATTTATGGTCATCTACTCTTATTTCTAATTTAGGGGGGCTGATACAAGCTGTTGGAGCAGGGTGGTTAATGGCGTTGATTAGTTCTTCGCATTCCATGGTTGGGCTAGTTCAAAGTGCCACAACATTACCACTTGTTATGTTTTCTTTGATGGCAGGGGCATTAGCTGATAATTTTAATCGGCGTCAAATTATGTTGTGTGTACAGATTATGATGATGGTCATATCGATGAGTTTATCTGTTTTAGCCTATATGGGATTTCTAACACCTTGGCTTTTGTTATGTTTTACGTTTTTGATTGGATGTGGCACAGCTTTTTATAATCCTTCTTGGCAAGCAACGATAGGAGATATTGTGAGCAGGGAAAATATTCCTGCTGCTGTTAGTTTGAATAGTGTCGGCTTTAATTTGATGCGGAGTGTTGGTCCTGCGATTGGTGGTGCCATCATTGCAACTTTAGGGGCATCGGCTGCTTTTTTGTTTAATGCTATAAGCTATATTCCTCTTATTGGTGCGTTGTTTTTCTGGAAGTCGAATTATGAAAACAACTCATTGCCACGAGAAAGGCTGTTAGGAGCTGTCTCAGATGGTTTGCGTTATGTTGCGATGTCACCTAATCTCTTAAGTATTATGGTTCGAGCGTTCCTTTTTGGTATAGGAGCAACTTCTATTTTAGCACTTTTGCCAATTGTTGCGCATAAAGTTCTTGGAGGAAGTGCCCTTCTTTATGGTACATTGCTCGGTTGTTTTGGGTTAGGAGCCATGACAGCAGGTATTATTAATGCAGTTGTACGGCATCATTTTCGTTCAGAAACAATTATTGCAAGTGCATTTATTGGTTTCGCCTTTTCTTGCTTTTTATTGGGAATCAGTCGTTCACTGATTATAAGCCATATTGCTTTATTTCCTGCAGGGTTATGTTGGGTTTTGGCCTTATCGTTGTTTAATACATCTGTACAACTCTCTACACCACGCTGGGTTGTTGCACGTTCTTTAGCTCTTTATCAAACGGCATCTGCCGGGGGGATGGCTATTGGAAGTGCAATCTGGGGAGGTTTAGCTGATGGTTATTCTCCAACAATTGCTTTGAGCGTTTGTTCTTTATTCTTGATTTTTGGTGCTCTTGCAGGGGTAAAATTTAGAATTCAAGAAATTCCTCAGATAGATTTAAATCCTCTTGATCATTTTAGAGAGCCGGAATTATTACTCGACCTCAAAGCAAGAAGTGGCCCGATTATGATAATGATCGATTATAAAATTCATGAAAATGATCTTGAAGAATTTCTCAAAGTGATGACGCGTCGACGCCATATTCGATTACGTGATGGTGCGCGTCAGTGGGTCCTGTTACGAGATCTTGAAAGACCTGAATATTGGACAGAGGCTTATCATATGCCAACATGGGTAGACTATTTACGCCATAATCATCGTCGTACAAAAGCGGATGCCGAAGTCAATAAGCGTCTGCGCCATTTAAATTGTGCTCCTAACGGTATAAGAGTGCACCGCATGATTGAACGCCAAACAATACCCCAAGCCAATGAGATGCTTTTAAAATCCTCCTCTGATCATCTCCCTTAGGGTTAAAACAGTTTTTTTGTAAAATATTAAATTATGTTAATATTATTTCGATCAATTTGTTAGCATAATCATAAAAAATTGCTATTTCAATATTTAATGAATTGATTTATAATGGTTATTTGTCATTTTTCATGTTGAGTGATAGTTCTGAAAATCTTAAGCTTTTCTCGTTTCAAATCTATTTAGAGTAAATCAGTCCATATCTTTGCTTGTACATTATAAACGAGGACTAAAGTATGAGTAAAAAACGATTGAAAAAGAAATAAAAAGCCTCTTATGAATCCTTTAAATGCAAGGATTGTTGCGACATTAAGAGGAAAAAGTGTGTGGTGGTGTTAGCTTATAGCACTGACTTAAATTTTGATATGAATACGGTAAATATAGACAATGAAAAGCACCATATTTTTCTTAATTGATAGAGAAAAATATCTTTCCGCAAAAGGTGGTTGGGAAAAGAATCGATTAAATTGAGAAAATCCGCTTTGGTTTAAATAGACTTTTGTCGAGAATGCCAATAGCAAGAAGTTGTTCCTTATAGAGGACACAAACTTCCTCTTCATCAAGAGGTATTTTATGATGATTCAAGAGGATAGAATGACCATTTATAATTCTCTGTGCTTGAGTTTCATTAAGGATATAGTGAGGGAGGCAATCCAATGCGGCACTTGTGTCAATTAAGAGCCCATCGAGTGTTGAGAAGTTTTTTTCAAAAGAACGATTATTCTCATCTGTAGTGTTTTTATTTGGCGGAATGGCCGCTTTTAGTTCCTCCCATGTAATGAGATCTTCTTCATCAAAAGGTGCGACGGCAATACGTCTTAAATCAGCAATATGCCCATAGCAACCGAGATCACGTCCCATATCGCGTGCTAAAGAGCGCACATAAGTTCCTTTTCCGCAGGTTATTTCAAAGATAGAATGCTCTTTAGTAGGCATTTCTAATAACTTGAAAGTTTCTATTTCCACTTCACGGGGCGGAATTTCAACAACTTCCCCTTCACGCGCTAAATCATAGGCACGATTTCCAGCAATTTTGATTGCTGAAAATTGTGGAGGTGTTTGCAAAATAACACCTGTATATTGAGGAAGAAGAGCAAGTATTTCTTCTTGTGTTGGACGTATGAGAGAAGTTTTCGTTATTTCTCCTTCTAAATCATCTGTTGAGCGCTCTTGCCCCCAAGCAATATGAAAACGGTAAGTTTTTTTGCCTTGCATCACGTAAGGGACGGTTTTGGTTGCTTCGCCCAATGCAATGGGAAGGAGACCAGAAGCAAGAGGATCAAGTGTACCCGCATGTCCTGCCTTTTGAGCATGGAAGAGCCATTTGATTTGTGAGACAGCTTCTGTTGATTTCATTCCTTTTGGTTTATCAAATATGACCCAGCCAGAAACAGGACGCCCTTTTTTCTTGTGTTGCCGCGCCATATCTTTAATCCTCATCTGTATCACTATGGTGAAGATCGCGTGCAACCTCAGGCGAGCGAAGGAGGGCATCAATTTTTGAAAAATTATCAAAGCTATTATCAAGTCGGAAACGCAGTTCTGGCATATATTTCATTTGTCGCAACGCATGACTGATTTCTCCACGGAGAAAACGACTATGTTTATTGAGGGTATCAACAACATCGGTATGAGAAGCATTTTTAAGAGTACTGAGAGGTGATACAAAGCAAGTAGCAATTTTTAAATCTGGTGACATGCGTACTTCAGAGACAGAAATAACAATATCTTTCAAGACATCATCAAGCAAAATATCACGCTGTAATATATGCGCTATTGCATGACGTACTTGCTCTGCTACTCTAAGTTGCCGTTGTGATGGCCCTGCATTTTTCATCAAAGTTTTATCCCTGCTACAAGATCTCTTTTTTGACCATTTAGATAAGGAAAAAGAGATATTGTGTATAAAACCTAATAACTTTTCTCATTTCACAACAGAGTAAAGTTATTGGATTATTTTATAATGTGCGGTTAATATGTTCGATACGGAAGGTCTCAATGATGTCTCCTGCGCGCATGTCTTCATAATTTTCAAAGGCTATTCCACATTCTTGACCACTTTGCACTTCATTGACTTCATCCTTAAAGCGTTTGAGTGTTTTCAGCTTTCCTTCGTGAATAACGATATTATCGCGGATAAGGCGAACACCGGCTCCTCGTTCTATTTTACCTTCTGTAACACGACATCCTGCAACTTTTCCAATTTTTGTAATGTTAAAGACTTCTAGAATTTCAGCATTACCAAGGAAAGTTTCACGCTGTTCTGGTGAGAGTAATCCAGACATAGCAGCCTTGATATCGTCAACAAGATCATAAATGATGTTGTAATAACGAATTTCAATTCCTTGTGTTTTAGCAAAATCACGTGCCTGCTTATTGGCTCGAACATTAAAGCCAATTACAGCAGAGTTAGAAGCTTCTGCAAGAGAAATATCACTTTCGGTAATTCCTCCAGCACCAGAATGTACAATACGCGCACGAACCTCGTCATTTCCGAGTTTTTCCAATGCTGAAGCGATTGCTTCAATTGATCCTTGCACATCTCCTTTTATAATAAGAGAAAATTCCTTAACACCAGTCGTTTGCAATTTTGTCATCATCTGTTCAAGAGAACCACGCGAACCAGTTTGCCGCGCAACAGCTTTATCACGTGCTAATCGTTGCCGATATTCAGAAATTTCACGTGCTTTTGCTTCATGTGTGACAACAGCAAAACGGTCTCCGGCTTGTGGTGTTCCTTGCATGCCTAAAATTTCAATTGGTGTAGAGGGAACGGCCTCTTTGACATGGCGGCCATGGTCGTCAATCAAAGCACGTACACGACCCCATTCATTTCCAGCAACGATAATATCAGAAGGGTGTAATGTACCTTTTTGAACAAGAACTGTTGCAACAGACCCACGTCCGCGATCCAATTTGGCTTCAATGATAACGCCCTCTGCAGTTCGTTGAGGATCTGCTTTCAGATCAAGCATTTCAGCTTGAAGAAGGATAGCTTCGAGAAGTTTATCAAGATTTTGACCAGTTTTAGCAGAAACTTCAACGTCCAAAGTTTCTCCACCCATAGTTTCAACAAACACTTCATGTTGTAGAAGTTCTGTACGCACTTTTTGTGCATTCGCAGCTGGTTTATCAATTTTGTTGATAGCAACAATGATAGGTACACCAGCAGCTTTCGCATGATTGATTGATTCAATCGTTTGAGGCATAACACTATCATCAGCGGCTACAACGAGAACAGCAATATCAGTAACACGAGCTCCGCGTGCACGCATAGCGGTAAATGCAGCATGACCTGGTGTATCAATAAAGGTAATTTTTTGACCATTTTGTTCTACTTGATAGGCACCAATATGCTGCGTAATACCTCCTGCTTCGCCAGAAACAACATTTGCTTTACGAATAGCATCCAAAAGCGAAGTTTTTCCGTGGTCAACATGGCCCATAATGGTTACAACAGGGGCGCGCTGCTGCATGTTTTGAGGATTATCTGTTATATTAAAGATACCTTCTTCTACGTCAGATTCTAAAACACGTTTAACAGTATGGCCAAATTCAACAGCGATGAGTTCGGCAACATCTGCATCAATAACATCGCCAGGTTTCATCATTTGTCCTTGTTTCATCAAGAATTTAATCACATCAACAGAACGCTCAGTCATACGTTGTGCGAGCTCTTGAATAGTAATCGTTTCAGGAAGAACAACTTCGCGAGAAATTTTTTCTCTTGGTTCTTGATTTTGTGCACGCTTAAACTTTTCCTGTCTACGCCGCATTGCAGCCATTGAGCGCCCACGTGCGCTTCCTTCTTCATCCAGTGCACTATTCAGAGTTAACTTTCCGCGTCTCCGCTCATCAGCTCCTTTGACAACTTTGGGTACACGTATTTCTGATTTAGCAGGATTAGCACGTCGACTATGCCGTTCTTCCTCTTTATTGTCATCTATTTTGCGTTTTTCAACCACGGTTGTCTGTTTAGGGGCAATAGGAATATCTGTCTGTTCAATGAGAGGGGGAACAGGTGGAGTCTGTACTGGCGATATTTCTTCTTCTTGTTGGAGATGTATTTCTTTTTCTTTAATTTCTTGCTGTAAAATTTCTTCACGCTCTTTAGCGCGTCTTGCTTCTTCTTCGGCTTGTTCTCGCGTTATTTTTTCTTGGATATGTGCTTCTTCTAACGCGCGAAGTCTCGCTTCCATTTCAGTTGATGAAAGATTGCTTTTGGTCACAGATTCTTGAGGCTTTTTTCCCTCAAAACGCGGTTTAGAACGCTGGGGGGCCACATGCGGCTTTGTAATGGGCTGTAGGGTTTCAGCTTTTTCATCAGGTCGCGTAATTTTACGCCGTTTGGTTTCGACAACGACAGCCTTCGTACGGCCATGACTAAAATTTTGTTTAACCGTACTCGTTTCCAAGACAGACCTCTTGAGAGTTAGTGTCTTCTTGACGGTTGTTTTGTCGTTGTTATTTTCACTCATTGTACTTCCTTCACGGCTTGGGCCGTCATCTCACTAGACTTACTATGCTTGTCGTCACGATAGCTGATCAATTTACATGTTGTTTTGAGAAATCCTTCAGCAGCTTTTGTGTCCAGTAAGGCCGCGTGCATTACAGGATTAGAGCCAAAAGCCACTCGCATTTCATCACTTGTAAATAAAGATATGGTTTTTATAGTCCGATTTGTTTGTTGTTGTATTGAATGGATGGCCTGTGCAATTTTTCGTTTCCCATCTTCTGTTGTTTCTTTAGCATGAAGTACAAGAATAACTTTACCAGAGCGGATAGCAGCGTCAACCTTTGTTGCTCCCATAACAATTGCTCCCGCTTTTCGTGCCATGGAAAGGCTTGAAAGAGCGGCTTTTAGTAAAAGCGTATCAACAACATGCACAAGATTTGGTGCAACCTCAACATCTGTTTTAAAATTTCTATGAAAAGCTTTCTGTTTGATTGCTTTCTCAATAACAGCGTGATGGGCAGAAATCCAAACGCCACGCCCTGGTAAATTCGCTTTAAGATCAGGAACAATTTGGTTGTTGGGTCCAATAACAAAACGGATCAGCGTTTGTGCTGAAGCATTTTTTCGGGTCACAATGCAAGTCCGTTCATTCATTTAAAGTGTATCCACATCCAAATCATCTATTTTTTCATTTTCTGTAGAATTTCCATCTTCTACAGGATTTTCTGTAACAAGATCAGCTTGGTCTATCCAGCCTGCTTGTACACGTGCGGCTAAAACCATAGCTTCTGCATCTGCGCGTGTAATGTCAAAAGGGGTTAAAATACCAGAAAAATTCTGTGTTTGACCTTCTTTACGTTCTCTCCAACCAGCTAAATCATCAACGGCATAGCCAGCAAAGTCTTCTATTGTTTTTACACCATCCTCACCTACAGCAACCAACATAGCACTTGTCATTCCAGGAAGTGTTCGCAATTCGTCAGAAACTCCGAGCTTTTTGCGTTTTTCATCGAGTTCTTTTTCTTGATGATCAAGATATTCGCGGGCACGACTTTGGATTTCAGCGGCGGTATCATGGTCAAAACCATCAATAGAAGCGATTTCTTCAAGATCAATATAGGCGATTTCTTCAATAGAAGAAAAACCCTCTGATGCCATAACCTGTCCGATCATTTCGTCAACCTCTAAGGCTTCCATAAACAATTTACTTCGTTCAGTAAATTCTTTTTGACGATTTTCAGATTCTTCCTTTTCCGTTAAAATATCAATGTTCCATCCTGTTAGTTGCGAAGCCAAGCGAACATTTTGCCCACGTCGTCCAATAGCAAGGCTAAGTTGATCATCTGGCACAATAACTTCAATCCGTTCAGCATCTTCATCAAGGATGATTTTAGAAACTTCAGCAGGTTGCAGTGCATTAACGACAAATGTTGCCGCATCAGGCGACCAAGGAATAATATCAATTTTTTCGCCTTGTAATTCAGCAACAACAGCTTGTACACGACTTCCTCGCATTCCAACGCATGCTCCAACAGGATCAATGGAACCATCACGTGAAACAACGGCGATTTTAGCCCGTGAACCTGGATCACGAGCAACAGATTTGATTTCTATAATACCATCATAAATTTCTGGTACTTCCATAGTGAAAAGTTTTACCATAAATTGGGGATGTGTGCGTGAAAGGAAAATTTGCGGACCACGCGTTTCACGGTGTACATCATTGACAAAAGCACGAATGCGATCTCCATAGCGGAATGATTCACGAGGAATTAATTCATCACGGCGAACAATAGCTTCACCGCGCCCTAGATCAACGATGACGTTACCATATTCCACACGCTTAACTGTACCAGAAATAATTTCACCAACTTTATTTTTGAATTCTTCATATTGCTGATCGCGCTCTGCATCGCGTACTTTTTGTACAATAACCTGTTTAGCAGATTGTGCTGCGATACGTCCAAAATCCATAGGAGGTAAAAGATCAGCAAAAAAATCACCAATTTTTGCTTCTGCTTGACGTTTGAGAGCATCAGACAAAGTAATTTCCGTTGTATAGTCTTCAACGACATCAACGATTTTAAGCAGGCGCTGTAATTTAATTTCACCTGTTTTAGAATTGATTTCAGCACGAATATTGGTTTCTTGACCATAACGAGAACGTGCTGCTTTTTGAATAGCATCAGCCATCGCAGAAATGACAATTTCACGGTCGATTGACTTTTCACGTGCAACAGCATCTGCAATTTGCAGAATCTCAAGCCTGTTAGCGCTTGTAGCCATCAATTTTCTCCTTCTTTGTGCCACACGATGGGTATTTCCCAGTGATATTATTTTTTGAAATTGAGCGTCTGTATAGAGTCGTTAGCGTTCTCTTCGGCAATGAATTGTTGACTTAAATCTTTATTTTGTTTCAATGCATCGCGAATAAGCTCATCGGTAAGCACTAAATGCGCATTTATGATATCACAAAAGGAAATAGGGGTATACATGGCTTCTCCATAAGCAGCTTTATCAGTGTTTAAAATAAATCCATCTTGCGTGATATTTGTAAGTGTCCCACGAAATTTTCGGCGCCCATCAATTGTTATTTTGGTTTCAATTTTTGCAAGATGCCCTTGCCAATGAAAAAAATCAGATTTTCTTACCAATGGACGATCAATTCCAGGTGATGAGATTTCTAAATGATATTTGCGTTCAATAACATTTTGTACATCAAGGAGGGGAGAAACTGTTCGACTAACAGTTTCACAATCTTCTATGGTCATAGAACCATCGGCACGTTCAACCATAATTTGAAGTGTTAAACCATTTTGACCAAGAAGCTTCACACGAACCAAACGAAAACCTAAAGGTTTAAGTAGTGGTATGACAAGAGCAGCAACCTGTGCTTCGATACCATCTTCTTCAAACAGGCGCGGTTCGTCAAGATTGCTTATTTTTTCAGCTTCGTTCATACATTTTATCCAAGTTGGTTTCATCAGTTTTATGATATTAAAAAAGAGCGGGTCCAACGGCCCACTCTTCATCATAAGACCAAGAATTTAACTATTGATACTCTTAAATTCAAAATTTTTCAAGTTGTTTATGAGAAAAGCGCTTGATCATTTATTTCTTGATAAAGGTAAGATAGGCAGGCGTTCGTCCTTCGCGTAAAGCTTTTGCTTCATAGCGGGTTCCACTCCATAGTGGATAAGGGAGTTTCCAGTCTTGAGGGCTTTCTGCTTTCCATTCAAAGTGATCATGTTGTGCACAATGGTACAAAGTCCAGTTTACATAACTGTCTATATCGCTAGCAAAGCGAAAAAATTTTCCTATTTTAAGAACACGAGCAAAACGGTTAAGATTTTTTATATTGATGAAGCGTCGTTTCCAGTGTTTCTTTTTCGGCCAAGGATCAGGATAGAAGAGGTCTATTCCATCAAGCGAGTTATCAGGGAGCCAATCAAGAAGGCGTGTAGCATCATCATTATAGAGGCGAAGACGATTTTGATGGTTTTGATGCTGTTCAAGAGACGATAATATTTTTGCCATGCCATTGATAAAGGGCTCGACGCCGATAAAACCGGTTTTTGGAAAATATGCCATTTCATGAAGTAAATGTTCACCTCCACCAAAACCGATTTCAAGTCGAATTTCTCTTACTTTGCTTGAAAATAAGGATGTAAGGTTTAAGGGAGGAGGGACATTTAAATCAATATTCAAACTGGGGAGAAGCATTTGTATACGTGTAAGCTGACTGTCTCGAAGTTGTTTTCCTTGTCGGCGTCCAAAAAATGCTTCACTCTTACGTATATTATGTTTAATCATGGGATTTGGATCATTGTTTGAAGCGTTTTCACGAGATCAGTTTTTTCCCATGAAAACGAACCATCGTGTTTTGGTTTACGACCAAAGTGACCATAGGCAGCTGTTTTCGCATAAATAGGTTTATTGAGGTCAAGATGTTTTCGAATGCCGGTAGGTGAAAGGTCCATTATTTTGCGGATGGCTTCTTCAATAACCTTTTCATCGACTTTTCCTGTTCCATGAAGATTAAGATAAATAGATAAAGGTTGTGCAATACCAATTGCATAGGAGAGTTGAATGGTGCATCTCTCTGCTAAATGAGCAGCAACAATATTCTTAGCCAGATAGCGTGCCGCATAGGCAGCAGAACGATCAACTTTTGTTGTATCTTTTCCTGAAAAAGCACCGCCTCCATGGGGTGCTGCACCTCCGTAAGTATCCACAATAATTTTGCGTCCCGTTAATCCGGCATCGCTTTGAGGGCCTCCAATGACAAATTTTCCTGTTGGGTTAATATACCAACTGCATTGAGCTGCAATGGGAATGTCATGTAAAGCTTGGCGAATGTAAGGTTCAACCACTGTACGTACTTTATTGGAATCCCAGCTTTCATCAAGGTGCTGCGTTGAAAGAACAATGGATGTGACCTCTATCGGTTTTCCATTTTTATAACGTATGGTTATTTGGCTTTTAGCATCTGGTCCTAATTTTCCAGTTTCTCCCTCTCCTTTATGACGAGCTGCGGCAAGAAGTTTGAGAATTTTATGCGCATAATAAATTGGCGCAGGCATGAGATCAGGTGTTTCACGGCAAGCATATCCAAACATGATACCTTGATCACCCGCTCCTTCTTCACCATGCCGATCCGTAGCATTATCAACCCCTCTTGCTATATCAGCTGATTGTGGGCGCAAAAGAACATCAATTTTAACAGTTTTCCAATGGAAGCCTGCTTGTTCATAGCCAATGGTACGAATAGCACGGCGCGCTGCTGTACGAAAACGTGTAGGATTAATGAGTGGAAAGCTAGTTTCATCATAGATGAATTCTTTATTTTTATCTTTTTTTAATAGCGTATCGGGAACACGTACTTCACCAGCGATAACAACACGGTTGACACTGACGAGAGTTTCACAGGCAACGCGTACTAACCATGGATCAGTACCAGTCTTTTCAGCTTCTTTATAGATCATATCAACGATTTCATCGGAAATACGATCACAAATTTTATCAGGATGTCCTTCCGATACCGATTCGCTCGTAAAAAGATAATCTTGATGCGGCATAGGAACTCCTTCAAAAAAGAAAACCAACGATTTAATCAATTGCTTACTAAAGTCGTCACCATTTGCTAATTCTACAGCAAATAGTCAATGCAAATGTATATGAATAAAAGAGAAAAGATATAATTTTAATTTATAACTTATTTGTCAAATCTTCCTCAGAAAGTGCTTTTGCCAAGTCAATAATTTTTCGACGCACTTTAGCATCAGATATATTTGTAAAAGCGCGCATGAGCTGAATCCCTTCGCTGCTAGAACAAAAGTCTATAAAATTGTGTTCACTTTCAGCAAAACCCTCTACTTGTTGGGAGGTAATACCTTTATCAAAAAAGTAAGAAACAGGAACATCCATAATTTCCGCTATCGCTTGAAGACGGCTGGCACCAATACGGTTTGTTCCTTTTTCATATTTTTGGATTTGCTGAAAAGTAATTCCTAATTTTTCACCTAGTTTCTCTTGAGTGAGTCCTAAAATATTACGACGTAAACGGATACGAGTTCCAACATAGATATCTATAGGGTCAGGTTTTTTTCTAGTTTCGGTCATAATGCAACTCTTTATTTCCAGCATTTTTCTTCTAAACCAACATCATATTTATGCGCAGTTGATTTATCATATAATTAAAACAATATGTAATATTTTTTCCCAATATCACTGGTACACACAACACAATACCGTACAAAGGGCACTTGAATCATTTAAGCTGTTTTGTAAAACCAAAACCAATACGACACAATAGCATAAGGATGAATAAGATAAAAGTAGAGAAAGTTCTGTATTCATTGCTTCCTATAGGGGTAATGGATGATGGAACTTGTGAATCAATAATGCCCACAGCATTTTGTCGAAGAGCTACAACGATTCGTCCATAAGAATCAATAACAGCTGATATGCCATTATTGGCGGCCCGTATGAGGGGGATTCCCAGTTCAACGGCACGAAGCTGTGCTTGTTGAAGATGTTGATAGGGTCCAGGTGTTACACCAAACCATGCATCATTTGTAATATTAATAATTGCTTGAGGTGGGGAGCCTTTAAAAGTCATTTCATGGGGAAATATTGCTTCATAACAAATTAAGGGTAGATAAGAAAATCCGTTTGGCATTGTAACAATTTTGCGCACACTTGCAGCACTATATCCACCAATATTATCAGCAAGGGTACGCAATCCAATTTTTTTCAATAAATTCTGATAAGGAAGATACTCACCAAAAGGAACCAAATGAAGTTTATCGGAAGTATTTAAAATATTACCTTGAGCATTAATGACTGCAATTGTATTAAAATATTGTGTTTGGGAATGAGGTAGATCATTGCTGGCGCGTATTGCTCCAACAATAGCCCATTGTTTAGGTTTTAAAAGAGAGGCAATGCGCATTGTGATAGATGAATTATCATAGAGAAGGTAAGGAACGGAAGCTTCAGGCCATACGATAAAATCGGGTTCTGAATTTTGATCGGTTGTTGGCGTTGCACTTAGCTTCATATGTGCTTCCAACATAGATTCTCGTGTATTATCACGCAATTTTATATTTTGTTGGATGGACGGTTGAACAATGCGCACCCAATAAGCACTTTTTTGATCTTCAGTTGTGTTTTCTATAGTATGAAGACGATAAAACCCAAAACCACAGTGAATGAATATAAGTGATAAGCAAAGAGAAAGTGCCACTTTCTTTTTTTCATCCGTTAATAAAACAGTTGGCAAACTGTAGGCTAAGACAGCAAGAATATTCATTCCGTAAAGTCCTACGATTGCATCAGATTGCATGAACATTGGGGTTGGCATGGCTGTATAGCCAAGAGAATTCCATGGAAATCCTGTGAATAAAAACGCACGCAACCACTCGGATAATCCTAATGCAAAGGCTAAAACAAAAAAGCGTGCTATTCCTTTTGTCCATAATAAACCGACAATGAAACCAGAAAAAAACCAATAAAGAGAAAGGTAGAGTGGAGGGAATAAAATGGCTAATGGGACTGCCCAACCAAAAGAATCTGGATCTGTTAACAAAGCATTGCATAGCCACCAAAGGCCGCAAATAAAATAACTAAAACCAAAGGTTCCACAGCTTAAAGCGTAAGTAAAAAAATGTTTTTTATTGTTTTTGGTGGCCCGTATTGAGTCAAGTAAAACAATAAAGAGAGGGAAAGTTAAAAAGCAAAGAGGCGTTAAATAAAAGGGTGGAAGTGCAAAAGAAGTAAGAGCACCACACAGAAATATCCATGCTTGGCGCTTCCAGCCTGTAACAGAGAACAAAAAAACGATGAAATTGTTTAAAAATACTGGACTATTCTTTAGGGATGGCATTGTTCTCAAGATTCTCATTTTTGGGAATGCGAAAAATGCGCAATCGTTTAATCCGGCGTTTATCAGCTTCTAAAATACGAAATCTATAGCCAGGTACAGCTTCGACAATTTCACCTTTAGCAGGAATGCGATCAAGAATTGAGACGATCAAACCACCAATAGTATCAACTTCATCACCATATTCCCCTACGATAAAATCAGGACCAAGAGCTTTCTCCACATCTTCTAGTTCAGTTCTTGCATCAACGAGCCATTTATTATTTGGTTCACGTACGATAGCATTGTCGACATTATCATGTTCATCTTCGATATCCCCAACGACTAACTCAACAATATCTTCCATTGAAACGAGACCATCTGTTCCTCCATGTTCATCAATAACTAAAGCCATTTGAGTTCGTG
Source organism: Bartonella sp. AP258QHHD (assembly GCF_042196145.1). Classification (NCBI taxonomy): domain Bacteria; kingdom Pseudomonadati; phylum Pseudomonadota; class Alphaproteobacteria; order Hyphomicrobiales; family Bartonellaceae; genus Bartonella; species Bartonella sp. AP258QHHD. Next base: position 36,878 of record NZ_JBHIPR010000077.1, on the reverse strand, counting down.
TAGTTTGCATCCGTGTTAATAATTTGCTTGCAAGCATAGAACTGGGAACAAAGAGAACTGTTCGGATCAAATCCAATTCACCGATTGGAGTATGCAAGTCTGTATGGTTTAATTGAAGCAAATCAGATTTTTGTTCGGTTTTTGTTGGGTTGATAATAAAGCGAGTGATGTAGTTAAGAATATCGCGGATATGGATCATGCCGCGCGGATCATCTAAAGTTTCAGCATAAACGGGGATACGAGAATGACCAATTTTTGCAAAACATTTAAGGGTTTCTCCAAGAGAGGTGTTTATTTCTAATGCTTCGATTTCAGAACGAGGTATCATAACATCATCCACGCGTGCTTCACGTAAGCGTAAAATGTTATGCAGCATAGTACGTTCTTCAGGTGAGAAGAGGGCGGTATCTTTTTCATTGTTAGTCGTGAGTGCAACGGTAAGATCATCGCGCAGTGACGTAGATGCACAATTACGACCCCGTAAGAATGAAAATAAATGATTCATCAGGGAATATTTCTCTGTATGATTCGTCTGCTGAGAGGGGTCTTTTTCATTATTAGAAGATGCTTGACTATTATTTTGTGCATTTATTTTGTTTGCCATGGTTTTGAAATCTTCTAGACTTTCTTTTTTATAATAGATAAATAAGAGGCTTTAAATGGTATGCTGGTAATATTGATTTTAAAAGTTAAATTTTATCATTGATAGACAATTATGCGTAAGGATCTTTTATGGAAAGCTTTTGAAGAATTTCTCTTTCGAGCTTTTCCATTTTATATGCTTCATCATCAGTTTCATGGTCATAACCAAGCAGATGCAAGATACCATGAACAATCATATGTGTTAAATGGTCTTGAAATGTTTTTCCTTCTTTCTCTGCTTCGAAAACAACAGTTTCTCGGGCAATAATAATATCACCGAGTATGGGACCAGGTCGATTTCCAGCTTTAAGTGGAAAAGCAGGAAAGGATAATACATTAGTAGATTTGTTTTTGTTGCGCCATTGTGCATTGATTTGTGCCATATGTTCATCATCCGTAAAAAGCAGGCTAATCTCGCTTACAACATTTGCCAATGAAACATGATGCATAGTTGCCATTAATGCTTTTTCAGTGATATTATAAAGCATTTTCTCATCATTCCACCCTGCGCTTTTAATCATTATATCAATAATAATCATGATGAATCAAATTCATTTTTTAATGCATCGCATGCGAATGATTTTTTTTTATTTTGTATTTCGGAATCACGATCATAAGCACGAACGATAGCAGCAACAAGTGGGTGGCGTACAACATCTTTTTCATCAAAATGCACAATTGCAATATTTTCTACATTTGAAAGAATGCGAATTGCTTCAATGAGACCTGATTTTTGCCCTGTAGGCAAATCAATTTGGCTTACGTCACCGGTAACAATCATACGTGTTCCTTCTCCAAGACGTGTGAGGAACATTTTCATTTGCATGGGCGTAGTATTTTGTGCCTCATCAAGAATAACAGCAGCATGGGCAAGTGTTCGTCCGCGCATAAAGGCGAGAGGAGCAATTTCTATGACACCAGAGGCTAAAATGCGTTCTATTTTTTCAGCGGGCATCATATCATAAAGAGCATCATAAAGTGGTCGTAAATATGGGTCGACTTTTTCTTTGAGATCACCGGGAAGAAAACCAAGATGTTCTCCAGCTTCAACAGCCGGACGTGAGAGAATAATTCGCTCAATGATACCACGTTCTAGAAGCATTGCAGCATGAGCAACAGCAAGATACGTTTTTCCTGTTCCTGCTGGTCCTACACCAAACACAAGTTCAGTATGCTCCATAGCACTTATGTAAGCGTCTTGTGTTGGAGTTCTTGCATGAATTATTTTTTTATGGGTACTCAACCGAGCTGCTATACGTTTCGTTGCAGATTTGTGTGTTATTGTGTCTTCTTTCTGCTTCTTTGGTATATTTGCCATAGCAATCGCTCCTTTTATATCTGATAAAGTGAGCTCTTGATGTGTTTTGGCACGTTCATAAAGCTGCTGCAATGCATATTGCGCACGTTTTATAACAGAAATATTTCCACGGATTAAGACTTCATTACCACGCGGATGAATACTAAGTTCGAGTTTTTTTTCGATATAAGCGAGATTTTCGTCAAATTTACCAAAAACTGCTTTTGCATATTTATTATTTTCGAAAATCAAAACAACTTGGCTCACATCTGAAGCGCTTGTTTGTTTCAAGGTATCAGCCTTTTCAAGGGACATATTTACTTTTTCTTTAATACGCTTTATTTTTTCGGTTGAAGCTTTCAGCCTATTCTCCATATTTACATAAATATTGCACATTTTGTTAAGTAAACTTTATAAAAGACAATTTTTACAAAAAGTGCACGCTTTAGATGTAATCATTTGCTTTTAAAATAAAAGAGTTTTCCAAAATATTTATTTTTGAACAAGGTATTAGAGGCATGTTTATCTATTTGTCACTTCACCAACAAAACTGTTTGAGCTTGCATTTTTAATATGAATTTCTATCACGCTACCTGTAGAGGCTTCTGTATCGACAACAACAGGTAAAAGCCACGGGGAACGCCCTACCATTTGCCCTGAGTGACGTCCAGGTTTTTCGATGAGAACGTTCGTTTTTTGATCAATTTTAGAACGCAAAAACGCATTTTGTTGCTCAAGGAGAAGGGCTTGTAAATGTTGAAGTCGGGCATCTTTTACAGATTCATCAACATGATTTTTCATTGTGGCTCCCACTGTTCCAGGACGGGGGGAATATTTAAAAGAATAAGCTGAACTGTACTGTACTTGTTGAATAAGTTTAATGGTTTCTTCAAAGTCTTCATCTGTTTCTCCTGGAAACCCTACAATAAAATCACCTGAAAAGGCAATATCGGGTCGTGCCGTCCGAATTTTTTCGATAAGATGAAGATAATGAGAACTTTTGTGTTGGCGATTCATGGCTTTTAAGATGCGATCTGAACCTGATTGAACAGGCAGATGGAGGTAAGGCATTAACATATCAAGATCTCGATGTGCGGCGATAAGGCTATCATCCATATCACGCGGGTGGCTGGTTGTGTAACGCAAACGCTTTAAACCATCGAGTTTTGCAAGATGATAAAGAAGATCGCCAAGACGCCAAGTTTTGCCATCAGCACTTTGTCCATGCCAACCATTGACATTTTGTCCAAGCAGCGTAATCTCTTTAACACCTGCTTCAATAAGCTGGCGGGCTTCCTCGGTAATTTGCTCGACGGACCGTGATATTTCAGCACCCCGCGTATAGGGAACAACACAAAAAGTGCAAAATTTGTCGCACCCTTCTTGTACTGTTAAAAATGCGCTAACACCCCGTTTTCTTACTGCATGTTTATTATGAGGCGGCAAATGAGCAAATTTATCTTCAACAGCATAGTCTGTTTCGATAATCTTTTTTCCTTGTTTGGCTTTTTCTAACAATTCTGGCAGGCGATGATACATTTGTGGACCAATAACAAGATCCACTGTTGGCGCACGGCGCAAGATTTCACTTCCCTCAGCTTGTGCAACACAACCCGTTACACCAACTGTCAAGGGTTTATCAGGTGTGCGTTCTTGACGCATAATGCGCAAACGACCAAGATCAGAATAAAGTTTTTCTGCTGCTTTTTCACGAATATGACAGGTATTAACAAGAATAAGATCGGCATCATTGGGAATTTGTGTTGTCACATAGCCTTGCGAACTGAGACTATCAGTCATCCGTTGGCTATCATAAACATTCATTTGACATCCATAAGTTTTGATAAAAACCTTTTTAGGAGCAACAGGAGATGTATTTTTAGGATTTACTTTATTCATAGTGCTTGTCTAAATGTTTTTTACACAAATCTCAATCTATTTGCTTAAAAGTTTTTTGCATGATAATTGCATCACCACGACCATTTTTTGACGCGTAATAGGCAAGACGTTCAGAAATTTTTTGAAATTCAAAGCGTTGATAAAGGTTCAAAGCAGAAAGATTTGTGGCTTCTACTTCCAAGAATAATTTTATGGCGCCCTTGTCGTGAAGATAGTGAACTGTGCTTTCAATAAGAAAGGTACCAATTCCTTTTTGACGATAATGAGGGTGAACAGCAATTGTGATGATTTCTGCTTCATCAAGGATGAGACGGCATAGGCAAAAGCCTAAAATTTGATCAGAGTGATCAATGAGAAAAGCTTTGTATCCGAAGATAGAGTGATCTGTTAAGAAATTATCAAAAGCTTGTTTTTCCCAAGAAGGGGTAAAACAATGCTGATGAATTTGATGAAGAGAAGCACTATCATTAACTTGTAGCGGAGCAATTCCAAAATTCTTTTTTGTCAATGAAAATTTGGGCATTATTTTTTTTGTGGTAAAGCAAAATTGGTTTGTTGTTTTGCATCAGCGCTGCGTAGATAGAGTGGGCGAGGTGAATTTTTTGATTGTTTGTTTGCAGCAAGATAAGCATAGTTTACAATATCGGCCGCTTCGCAGGGGATTTTTTCTAGGACAATTTTTTCGTATATTTTATGGTTTTTAACATGTTCCACAACGACATCAGCAGCTGGGCCAGTCAGTCGGGTTTTTTTGGCAAATCTTCGAGGATATTTTCCATTGTTTTTAATCCCGGCTCTCCCAAAGGTGTGAGATCATTATGAAAATTTTGATGGTAGAACATCCCTCTCCCTGCTTCAATGACAACAGTAATTGCCGATGCTGTACTTTTATTGTTTATGACTTGTGCTGCTAACGCTTCAAGAGCACTCACTCCAACAGCAGGTATTTCAAGTGCTAATGCCAAAGCGCGTGCTGTTGCAACACCGACACGTACACCAGTAAATGATCCAGGTCCAATATTGACAGCAATACGCTCAACTTGATCAAGCGTCATATTGGCTTGTTTCATTATTTGTGTAATCTGCCCAATAAGTTTTTCAGCATGTCCTTTGTTCATGCGCTCATTGATACGCGCAATAACAGATTTATGACGAATAAGCGCAACAGCACAATAAATTGAAGCAGTATCTATAGCAAGGATAAGCATAAAAATATTTTAGTTGAATAAAATGATAAATAAAAGTCCTGCTGTATTTTTAATCTTTTCATTATCGTATATTTCATTTGTAAGAAAGTTACTAGTGCCAATAAGCAACAATATCTTTTTATGGGATAGAACGAGATGTTGATTTAATCCTTATTTTTATCACTTTTTGAATGAGTATCTTGAGTATTGTAAGATTCTCTTATTTTAAATCTACTTATGGTGAAACAATTAAAGTTATTAGCTTGTATATTACAAGCGGAGTTAGCGTATGAATCAAAACTGTTGAAGAAAAGAATAAAAACTCCTTCACGAATCGTTTAAATGTAAGGGTTGTCACAACTTGTAAGCTATCAAATAGTACTTTGATGCCACTTGTATTACATAGTAAGTAAAAGTAATTTAAAAGAGGAAAAGTTATGACCCCACATTTTTTCCAAATAAGAATATATTCTATCCGTCTTTATATAAAAAACTCAGCATAATAAGAGCAGATGAAAGAAATGGCATTGTTTTGCATGAGTTACGTATTTTGATACTACCCTGTTGCAAATCATTATGGACTGAAAAGCACATTTGACAGTTTTCACTTAAATATCAGCTCTTTCAATTTTTTGTATAGAATAATGAGCAGTATTTTAGAACTTTTTCTGGTTTATGAAAGAACTGATTTTAATAATAATGAGGACTTTGGGTTGATTGTATACTACGTTGAAAAAATAATAATCAATGCACATTTAAAATGTTATATGATTTAAATCATTCAATTGTATCATAAGAAGGCTACAAATACCGAGAATAATTATGGAGCAGGTTGAAGCCAAAATGACGCGCCATCCTGCTTTTTTTAGTGATCGGATATCAACACCTAATCCTAGTGCAGCCATTGAGATAACAGTAAACAACTGGGCAATAAATTTGATGGGATTGATAGCCTTTTCAGGGATAAGACCACTTGAGCGAACAAGCATCATGATAATAAAGCCAATGATAAACCATGGGACGAGGGTATGTAAACGCAAGCGTGTTTCTGCTGATCGGCGATAAATGATTGATAGAGTAAAAATAACAGGGCCTAACATGAGAACCCGTACTAATTTGACAATTGTTGCAATTTGAACACTTAGAAAAGAGATAGGTGCTGTTGCTGCTAAAACCTGTGGTACAGCATACACAACCATGCCAGCAAGCACACCATATTGGCTAAATGACAAATTCAGAGATGGATGTAAAAAGGGTAGAAATAAAATAATAAGAATTCCTAAAAGAGCAGTGAAGGCAATTGATGCGGCTACATCGTCATGTTTTGCTTTTATAACAGGTGCAACGGCGACAATAGCTGAATTGCCACAAATAGCATTCCCACAAGCGACCAGCATTGCCAAATGTGTAGAAAGCCCGAAAAGTCGGCCGATGGCAAAGCTCAGGATAATTGTTACGAATATCACGAATATGATACTAGCAAGCAAATTCCAACCAGCTGAAAGGACTGCGTTAATGCTAATGCTTGCTCCTAGAAGAACGATAGCAATTTCGAGAAGTGTTTTTGCACAAAAGGTGATACCTTTTTGAAAATATGTTGGCAAAGAAAAACAACTACGGATAATTGATCCTAGAAGAATTGCCAAAACAAGGCTTTCAAGCCACGCTTCCGTGAAAAGCTGTTTTTCTACAACTTCTAAGCCATAAGCTAAGGCTGATATGAGTAAACATACTAAAACACCAGGACCAAAGTCGTTTAAAAGTGAGAGATTTTTCTTTATCATTTTAATATTCCCCCGTCATTAAAGAGCTAAAGGTTAAGAAGAAAAAGCTTTAAAGATTTGTTCTTGCTTGTACAGCTGCTGCTAAAGTTCCATCATCAAGATAATCAAGCTCACCTCCTACAGGAACACCATGAGCAAGTCGCGTAATTTTAACTGGAAAATTAGAAAGCTGATCAGTGATATAGTGAGCAGTTGTTTGACCTTCGACAGTCGCATTGACAGCAAGAATAATCTCCGTAATAGGGTTTTGTACAACACGCTGTATTAAGGTGGCAATGTTGAGTTCGTCAGGACCTATTCCATCTAAGGGGGAGAGTCGTCCACCCAACACATGATAACGTGCGGCTAAAGTTTTTGCGCGCTCAAGGGCCCACAGATCAGCAATATCCTCAACAACGATGATTGTTGTATCATCGCGGCGCAAATCTGTACAAATTGAACAAGGATCAATGGTATCGACATTTCCACAAACAGAACAAATACCGACTTTTTCGATAGCTGCTTGTATAGCCGCTCCCAAAGGCTCCAGCAATGTCTCCTTTTTTTTGATAAGATGAAGCGCAGCACGACGTGCTGAACGTGGACCAAGACCTGGTAACCGTGATAAAATCTGAATGAGACGTTCAATCTCAGGTCCTGCAATGTATTTAGACATATTTTTGTCTCACGGGAAAAAACCGTTTCATTAAAATGGAAGTTTGAAACCTGATGGGAGTGGTAGCCCTGCGGTCATACTTTTGGTTTTTTCTTCTATTGCAACTTCGATTTTTGTTCTTGCTTCATTATAAGCTGCCATAATGAGATCTTCAAGAATTTCACCTTCCTCAGGTTTGAGTAATGAAGGATCAATTTGAATTGCTGTTATAATATTTTTGCCATTTAAAGTGATATTGACGAGACCACCCCCTGCAGTACCCACAGCTTGCAGATTAGCTATTTCCTCCTGAATCTTCTGCATTTTTTCTTGCATTTCTTTGGCTTTTTTCATCATGCTCATCATTTCACGCATAGGAATAGGTATCCTTATTCATCATTGATATCATTTTTATTTTTAAAAATATCAGCATTTTTAAAGGTATTGGAGAGTAAATCAAGATCATTTTCTTCTTTATTGAGTCGAATATCGACAATTTTTGCTTCTGGGAAATGATTGAGGATTTTCGCAATATCAGGATCTGTTTCTGCATTGGAAAAAAGAGTCTTTTGAATCGCTATACTTTCCTCCTGTAAGGTTGGGCCACCTCCTTCATTAACAAAAGTTATTGTCCAGCGTTTTTCAGTCCATTGAGATATCTTTTTTTCTATATCATGAGCAAGAAATTGTGGGGTATTTTCAGAAAGTCTCAAGGTAATATGCCCAGCTTCAAAAGAAACAGGATGAACAAATTCTTTAACAAGGAGTTTGAAAGGAACGTCATTATGCTGTTCGGCTAATTGAACAATATCGTGCAAAGAATTAATCACGAGAGTTTTAGGTTCAGTAATCTTTTCTGTTGTTTGCGTGACAGAATGCGATAAATTTGCAATCTTTTCAGAAAGATCAGTAGATTGAGAAGTTTCTAGAATTTCTGTTACTTCTTGGGCGCTGATTTTGTCATGGTTTTGATTTTTAACTAAATTTTCTGGTTGTAAGGAATGATCTAATTGGTTTTTCAAAGATGTTTTTAAATCTGATTGATCGGCTAATGTATTTGAAATGCTCGAGGAAGCATGGGCTCCGACCATTGTTTCTTTTGTTATATTATTTGCATTTGTAGATTCTTGATGAGAAGAGTTTTTAACCAGTGTGAGAGGCGTTTTTTCTTGCGTAAGCTTTTTTAAAGCCTCATCAAGAGTTGGTAAGTCAGCCGTGTGAGCAAGACGAATTAAAAGCATTTCAGCGGCTTGAAGAGGACGTGCAGTTTGATTAACTTCCTGTAAACCTTTGAGTAACATTTGCCAGTTTCGGGATAAAATAGGAACGGAAAGTTTTTTTGAAAAGTCTAAACTTCTTAAACGTTGTTCTTCAGTCAGAGAGAAATCTTCCACTATTTCTGGTGTAAAACGTAAACGTGTGACCAGATGATTAAAATCGGCTAGTTCTGTCAATATAGTAAGAGGATCAGCACCTGCTTCATATTGACTGCGTAATTCATGTAACGCATTGACAACATCGCCCTTCATGATAAATTCAAAAAGATCAATAATACGTGCTTGATCCGCTAATCCTAACATTGTACGCACCGCAATAGCATTAACATTGCCATTGCTATGGGCGATTGCTTGATCAAAAATGGATAATGCATCACGTGCAGATCCTTCTGCAGCACGGGCAATCATAGAGAGTGCTTGATCTTCTACTTCTACCTTTTCATATTTCGCAATTTGACGCAAATGTGCACTCAAAGCTTTTGAGTCAATACGTCGTAAATCAAAACGTTGGCAACGCGAAAGAATTGTAATAGGAACTTTGCGAATTTCTGTTGTGGCAAAAATAAATTTCACATGGGAAGGTGGTTCTTCAAGAGTTTTCAATAAACCATTAAAGGCTTGTGTTGAGAGCATATGTACTTCATCGATAATATAAACCTTATAGCGTGCAGAAACAGGACGATAGCGTATTTGTTCAATAATTTCACGAATATCATCAATGCCCGTATGAGAAGCGGCATCCATTTCTATAACATCAATATGGCGTCCTTCGATAATTTGTGTGCAATGTTCACCAAGAGAGTCCAATACAGTTGTTGGTTGATCAATATCTTTTGTTTTATAATTAAGCGCACGTGCCAAAATACGTGCTGTTGTGGTTTTACCTACGCCACGAATCCCTGTTAACATCCACGCTTGTGCAATACGACCTTTTTCAAAGGCGTTGGTGAGAGTACGCACCATAGCTTCCTGACCAATGAGGTCAGAGAAGTTTTTGGGTCGATATTTACGAGCAAGAACACGATAGGCTGTTTCTACCGGTAAATTTTCCATGAGTATTTCCAACTTCGAAGTTCTTTATGCGTACATTTTGATAATACAAAAGCATAGATCAATACTGTAGTCTCATATAAAAGGATTTTTTCTTAATCAAATTATTTATGGGACAATTTGTTTAAAAATAACAAAACCCCTTTATTTGCTGCATACAAATGCTGCTCTGAAGATTAAAAATACCTCGCTAAAAGACAGCATAAAAAATAATTTCTTCAGCAAAATAGGAGGTTGGAACGATGACCCGTACCAGAACTCGTTGGGGCTGCTTCTTTCCAGACCTGACCCAGTTGGCGAGTAGTCCGTCCACCACCAACCTCCCAAGCTCATATTGTCGATTTGGAATGAAAAATCAAGATCAGAAATGAAAAATATCCTAAGAACGACGAAGAATTTTCCTTTGCGTTTAATTTATTGACATATAAACAACAAAGAGATTGTGGATTTACCAGTTTTTATAGCAGTAGCTCTTCATATTTATTTGGTATGAAAATATTTTTTCGCTTAAGATAGTCTGAATGTATAATTATTCTCATTCGCTGAAACATGTAAGAGTTTTAGGATAGATACATCTGTTCTAAAACTACGAAATTGAATCATCAAAAATTTACAACAGTCAAAGAAGCAAATAAAGCAGATAGATCATGTAATTGGCTAACATTTGAAAGTTAGGGGGAAGAGTGCTATTTAAATAATTATAAAATATTGCTTTAATGGTGTTGCTCCTCTATACAAAACAGAACATCCCAAACAGAATACATTTAATGTTATACATTCACAGGCTTTTTAAAGAGCGATTGCTCAATACTCTTAACTATATTTCAAACTCCACTCATAAATAGTATACATACTCTCCTTGAGATATAAGTCCATTGTGCACTATCTTTTTTATGCTTAATAAAAGTATAAATTTTAGCCCTCATACTACTTAACAACTCCCAATGTTGCGATCCCTTGCACTTGAGAGGCTTTATAAGAAGCATTTTTATTCCTTTTTTAATCGTTTTTACTCACACACCACTCCCATTTGTAACTTTCAAGGAAATGATTTTAATTGATTCAATATGAGATTTAAGATGGGAGGATCTTACTTTATTTGTGGTTGTAATTCAGTATAAAAAATCGAACTCTTATAATGATAAGTCAATATATTAAATATCTTATAAGAGAACCACCTCATTTCTATAGTGAATGAGAATATCAAATATGTAATATTTTTTCTTTTAACGTATATAAATACTGAGTAGATGTTATCGCTCTTTTTTTGCGTGCTTGTTCTTTTAATTAAAAAACATTGATGTTTATCACAAGATGGATCAATATATGAATTTTTATTATTTGAGAAAAGGTTTCATATATTTTTAAGAGACTGTACTCATGCAAGAGAAGATGCAACATTAAACGCTATAGAAATAAGGGGGTACTGATTTTATAAGCATAAAAATGGTTCTTATTCGATATAAGCGACATTTTATAGTTTCAGATAATTATATTCTTTAATAAGGAGGGAAAAGCGAGATAATTTTTATAAAAAGCTGAATGAGTATGACTTAAAGTGCAGTGAGGAATGCATCTGTAGAGCAAATTTTACTTTTCTGTTTATCTAAGTGATTTGGGTACGATGTGCTTTATAGTACTTAAAATAAAGCAGTTGCAAAGATAGAAGTTATATTCTTATTAAAAAAATAGCTCTGATAGTAGAAAATACAGAACAATTTAATTTTAGTCATTTAGTTTTCGCAAAAGTTCTTTAATATCTAACCTTATAAGCAGCTTAAGGTTTGCCATATTAGGATAAAAATAAGCTTTTCAGCGATTAGTTTTAATGGCTCATTATGCCCTATTTTGAAAAAAATACCTAAAAAAAGAATAACTCTACTCCAATTTAGATGTTATAGAAATATTGTTAATCATAATCTCCTGTGTCACAATTTGTTCCAACAACTTTTTTCTTCGTAATATTTTTAAAAATATAATGTCCTGACGAAGGAAAACTTATATGAAGAGATTTTATATTTTTTAGGATAAAGATCTTCTTTTCTTTATCATGGGTTATTTTCTTTTCATCATCAACAGCAATTCTCAATTTGTTTAAATCAGAAGGGGTAGAGTATGATAAAGTAAAGGATACTTTCTTCGGTTCAAAGATACTACAAGAGTATTCAGCTCCTTGATGGATTGTATCGGATGGGATGATCACAACACTTTCATCCAGCCCAAAATTCCATTTTCTCTCACCAAAGCCAGCAAACGCACCACTAGAGTAGGCGAGAATATTTGTGGCTAATAATCCTTGCATGAAGATTTTTTTCATTATCCTCTCCTTTTTCTAAAGTGAGGTGAATCATAAATCAATTTTTATAAAGATAAAAGCTCAAACTTAACGCTAAAATCAGGGCTAAGTTGCATTTTCTAGTTTTAAACCATGTTTAGAATGACATTAATCTAAGAGATTTGAATGCTCTATTATGTATAATAATTTGAATTGTTTTGAGAGCTAATTAGAAGTTCGTTATCTTTATTGGAATATTGTCAGAGGAAATGACTTTTCTCAAGAAGCTCTCTTTGAATATATAAAAGGAAATAGATGGTACAAGCGTTTTTATTTTTGGTTACTGTGTTTTTTTACACTGGTTTTTATACAAGTTGAAGTGCTTTTTATCATGATATAATTTGTGAGAAAATATTATGGAAATAATTTATATATTCTTTTATGAGCCGTTTTTTCTTCTTCAGTTTTTATGAAGGGTGTTGAGTAGAAAAAAACGAGCTCTTTCAAGATACGTTGCATTATGAAATTTTTACGATGCTTTTTGATATCAACAAAAAATGATAGCAGCTTAATTGCTTTTATATATACGATGTTCGATCGTTTTGTGCTGGATAAGTACCGATAATACGCAGTTCTGCAGAAAAGAAAGATAATTCTTCTAAGGCAAGTTTCATCATCGGGTCTTCAGGATGTCCTTCAATATCAACAAAGAACTGTGTTGCATTGAAATTTCCACCAATTTGATAGCTTTCTAATTTTGTCATATTGATACCATTCGTTGCAAATCCTCCCATAGCTTTATAGAGAGCAGCGGGGACATTGCGCACTCGAAAAAGAAGACTGGTGATGATTTTTTCGCCATTTTGAGGTTTGGGGACATGTCGTTTGGAGCGTGAAAGGATGACAAAACGGGTAATATTATGAGGGTTATCTTCAACATCTCTTTCAAGAATATCAAGTCCATAGAGTTCTGCTGCGATTAAAGGTGCTAAGGCAGCCTGTGAACGTTTAGCATTTTTTTTAATAAATTTTGCAGCTCCAGCGGTGTCAGCAGAAACAACAGGTTTCCAACCGTTGTTTCGTATGATTTTTCGGCATTGTGCAAGGGCATGCGTATGGCTGTGGACGGTTTTAATTTCGTCATGTGTAACGCCGGGCAAAACCATGAGTTGAAAATGGATAGGTAAAAAATATTCATCAATAATATAAAGAGATGACTGTGGTAAAAGATGATGAATGTCTGCAACGCGTCCCGCAAGGGTATTTTCAATAGGGATCATAGCAAGATCAGCTTTCCCGCTTTCCACTAAATTAAGGGCGTCTTCGAAAGTAGCAGAGGGAACAGCATCCATATTGGGGAACATATTGGAGCAAGCAATATGGGAATTAGCGCCGTATTCTCCTTGGAAAGAAATTTTATTGGTTTTTTTTTAGTATTTTCATGCTAAAATCTCACAAACTCTATCGAGATCATGTTGTGTGTCTACACCTAAGGGAATTGTATCGACTATTTCCACATCGATACGCATATTGTTTTCTAATGCACGTAATTGTTCAAGTTTTTCACGTTTCTCAAGTGGTGAGGGTTTGAATGATACAAATTTCTCAAGTGCTTCGCGCCTATAGGCGTATATTCCAATATGGTGATAAAGAGGACCCTCTCCATAAGGTGCTTTGGCGCGCGTAAAATAAAGAGCACGAAGGCGATTTTGAGAAAGCGGTGTACCAATGATTTTGACAACATTGGGATCTCTTGTTTCATTTTCTTCAATGATTTTGGCACCCAAGGTTGCAATATCAGTAAAGCTATTTTCTAGAGGGCGTAGCGCACGAATGATTTCACGAGGCATGATTGTTGGTAAGTCACCTTGTATATTTAAAATGGCGTTGTAGCGTTGTTCAGGATCAATACGCACTAAAGCTTCATAAATACGATCAGATCCAGACTTATGATCACCTCGTGTTATGATATATTCATGCCCATAATCTGCAACAGCTTTAGCGATATCATTATGATCTGTTGCAACGATTGTACGTCCTATTCCAGCTTTTTTGGCTTGTTCTACGACATGAACAATCATCGGTTTTCCGCCAATTTCAGCGAGAGCTTTTTGAGGAAGACGGGTTGAGCCCATACGGGCAGGAATAAGAATAATTGGTTCAAGAGCCATTGTAAGATTCCCAATGTCATCTGTGATGCATTTATGATATTGTGTGTTATAAAGAAAAAGCTTAAACTAAAAATGGTAATAAAACCGTGAACATTTGAGTTTTTATGAATCGCTCGAGATTTATTTATTTTATTTGTGCTTGTTTATGTGTGCTGGTCGCTATTGTGGGGATTTCCACACTCAGCAATATAGTTTATGATCATCCTACATCAGTCCAATATCATCATACAGTTGCCAAGAATGATATATTTCAAGAAAAACAAAAAGCACCTGATGTTTCCCTATCACTAAATAGCCGCCTTCAACAAGGCAATTTTGAAAATGGCCGTAAAGTTTTTCGCCAATGTGCCATATGCCACACATCTGGACGCAATGAAGCAGGGCGTGTTGGTCCAGTTCTCTGGGAGATTGTTAACCGCCCTTTGGCATCAGCAGCAGGTTTTGCTTATTCACGGGCATTACGTGCTCATTCTGATCAAAAATGGGATTTTGTAACGTTAGATCGTTATTTACATTCTCCACGTGAAGCTTTTCCTGGGACCATTATGTCTTTTCGTGGAATTAAAAATGACCAAGATCGTGCCGATCTCTTGCTTTATTTACGCAGTTTATCCGATCATCCTGTTCCTTTACCAATGGATAATAATAAAGCGAACGAGCCAAATTAACTTATACCATAGATGTTAATTTTAGAAAGAAGTCTGATTTTTTTGTAATTTTAGTTTCACAGTTTTATAAAAAGAGCTCTTATTGATGTTTTGTTAGGGGGGAACGCCCCTCACGCAAAACAGAACATATTTAACATTGCATATTTACTCGCTTATTTTAAAGAGATCTTTTATAAAAATGCACTCTTTACGCTGTCGTCTGTGGATTGGTTTTCAAGATTTGTGTGCTTCACTTTTTCTACATATACTTGTCTGTGAAATTATTGCTGAAGGATTATCAATTCATGAGCCGCAGCTTTCTGCTTCTGAATGCAATAATTATGTAATTAAAGCTCTCCATGAGGTTTATCTCAATCCTTCTATACACATCAATCCCTATGTACTTTTACATCAAGTCCCATGTATTTTTCTTATGAACAGAGACAATTGATTGTTCTTATACGTGCAATAATCCTAAGCTGCATTTTATGATGCTCGATGAATAGACGTTTTCTCTTGAGGTTAGAGATGTACGGACAGATCATTGACCTTTTATAGTATCGATCACTAAAATATGACTTAAATTATTTATTTATAGGTTATGGTTTGAAGTAAGCACTTTCATGTGAAACAATTTTTATGTGTGAATAGTAAAATAGTTGAATAGAGTTCTGCTGATTGTATTTTTATCTACGTCGAAAATTTTTTACACAAGAATACTGATAGCAGCTGCGTTCCCACGAGTCTCTGTCCATTTATAGACGATGACATGAAATTATGCTGATAATCCATTATAGAGAATTATTTTTTCACAAAAGGTTTGCCATATTTGTGATAAATTTAATAGGTTTCATTGGTTACAATGTTTCGATGACTTGCGATAAAATTAATTAGTATTTCAATACATATTGCGAGAGTGCTAAAAATTAGTGGAAGAGAGGAGATAATCATGATTCTCCAAGCTTCTTAATAACTATGGTATTTTCTTTATAATTTGAGCGTTTATAAGTAATAATATTAAATTGCGCTAATAATCCATTATAGAGAAGAATCTTTCCTACTAATGGCTCTCCGATGTTTGTGATCATTTTAATAACTTCCATTGCTTGTAGGGTCCCAATAACGCCAGGTAAAACACCGATGATTCCAGTTTCAGCGCATGTTGGGATAGTCCCGTGAGCTGGAGGGGTGGGAAATAAATCGCGATAGTGAGGATTATTGTCTTTATACGGCATAAGGACCGTTAATGAGCCATTAAAACGTTCTACAGCACCGCTTATTAGAGGTTTTTTGCATTGGGCAGCGTGATCAGCGAGAAGATAGCGTGTGGTAAAATTATCACTTCCATCAACAATGATGTGGTAAGCATTGAGCAGTTTATCCACATTACTTTTATCTAAGCGTAGGGTGTGTTTTTTAACTACAACATGGGGATTTATTGCTTTTATAGTGGTTTCAGCACTGTCTGTTTTGCTTTTGTTGATTGCATTTGTTTTATGAATAACTTGGCGTTGTAAATTGGAAAGTGAAACGATGTCGTTATCGACAATTCCAAGGGTTCCAACACCTGCGGCAGCCAAATAGGTTAAGACAGGAGCACCAAGACCACCCGCGCCTACAACAAGAACACGTGCTGTTTTTAGCTTTTGTTGCCCTGCACCACCAATCTCAGGCAAAATGATGTGGCGTGCATAGCGTTCGATTTCTTTGTTGTTTAATTTTATATCTGTTTCTTGTGTCATAAATTTTCTCTTGTCATAGTTCTTTTATTGTTTACTAAGTTTATGATGCATAGACCAGTCTGCTTTTAGGATAGAGAGGATTTATTTATGAAAATTGCCATTCAGATGGATCATATTTCAACAGTTCGGATTCAAGGAGATACGACATTTGCACTCGCTTTAGCAGCCCAAGAACGTGGACACTCTCTCTTCCATTATACACCAGATCGTTTATCTCTATACGATGGTTGTGTGATTGCACGACTAGAGCCATTGATTGTACATGATAAAGAGGGAAGCCACTATCGATTAGAAAAGCCTGTTCGTACGGAATTAACAGATATGGATGTGGTTCTTTTACGCCAAGATCCACCTTTTAATCTCAATTATATCACAACAACTCATTTGTTAGAGCGTATTCATCCTAAAACACTCGTTGTGAATGATCCTGCATGGGTACGCAACAGTCCAGAAAAAATTTTTGTTACTGAATTTTCTGATCTGATGCCAGAAACATTAATTACCAAAGATATTGAAGAAATAACAGCTTTTAGAGAGACATTTGGCGATATTATTGTTAAACCACTTTATGGGAATGGGGGCGCTGGTATTTTTTATTTAAGACAAGATGATCGCAATTTAGCATCATTGTTAGAAATGTTTGCAGAAATTTATCACGAACCTTTTATTGTTCAGCGCTATTTAGAGGCAGTACGAAAAGGAGATAAAAGGATTATTTTGCTTGATGGTACACCTGTTGGAGCTATTAATCGAATTCCGACAGAAACAGATGTGCGCTCTAATATGCATGCTGGAGGTCGCGCGGAAAATGTGGAGTTAACAAAACGTGATTATGAAATTTGTGAACGCATTGGTCCAGCCTTAAAGGAACGCGGTCTTCTTTTTGTGGGGATTGATGTGATCGGAGATTATATAACAGAAATTAATGTGACGTCTCCTACGGGAATTCGTGAAATTAAACGCTTCTGCGGTACGGATGTTGCTCATTTGTTTTGGGATGTTATTGAGTTCAAGCGTTCAAATGAATTTATTTGACAGAGGACAAAAACATGGTTTTAAAAAAATGATCCATGTTGTTTTTTATATTTGTTATGTTGCAAATGTGAACTAGAATGACCGTATAATATAAATTAAGAGGCTTTGTTTTCAATTTTTAGGGAGTTTATAGATGAACAAAGTATTATCAATTGGAGTGGGATTGATTTTTGCGCTACTGCTGTCAGCAAATGGAGGCAATGCGCGCGATCAAATACAGATTACTGGTTCATCTACAGTTTTACCTTATCAAAAGATTGTTGCTGAAACATTTGGAGAAATTTATCCCCATTTTAAGGTTCCTGTTATCGAATCGGGAGGAACAGGAGCTGGTATTAAGGAATTCTGCCGTGGTATTGGGGAGAACACTGTTGATATTGTTAATGCTTCGCGAGCAATGAAACCGAGTGAATTACAGTCTTGTTTTGATGCTGGTGTAAAAGATGTTGAGGAAATACGTATTGGGTATGATGGCATTGTTTTTGCAACTGATATTAAGGGACCTGATTGGAAATTACAGCCAGTAGATGTTTATAAAGCCCTTGCTGCTCGAATTATTATAGACGGAAAGTTGCAACCGAATAATGTTTTGAAATGGAGTGCAGTCAATAGTGCTCTTCCTGATTGGACGATAGCAGCGTATATTCCTGGGGAGAAGCATGGGACACGTGAAGTTTTTGAGGAAAAATTACTTACTGAGGGGTGTAAAGAGAGTGGGGCAGTTGAGGTGATGAAGTCTTTAGGAATGGATGATAAGGAGATACACACTGCTTGTATTGCGGTACGTAAGGATGGAAAAGCGGTTGATATTGATGGTGATTATTCTGAAACATTTGCGCGTCTAATTTCTAATAAAACAGGGGTTGGTATTTTTGGTTTGTCTTTTTATCAAAATAATGCTGATAGGCTAAAGGTTGCCGATATTAACGGTTTTGCGCCAACAGTTGAGACGATTTCTAGTGGACAATATCCGGTTTCTCGTCCGCTTTTTTTCTATATTAAGAAAGCACATTTAGGTATTATTTCAGGTTTGCGAGAGTATGTTGATTTTTTTCTTTCTGATCAAATGATTGGTCCAGAGGGTCCTTTGGCTGAATATGGTTTGATTGTTTCTCCTGAAAAGGAACGTCAAGCACAGCGTTCTGATTTTTCTGCTGGTCGAGTAATGACATTGAAATAATTTGCAGGGAAAATTTGTTGGATTTCTGAGATAGGAAATTTGGGTGCTATTTTTTTATAAAAACTGAAAGATAAAATGCGCATTTCCTTCATTGTTTTGCTATTATTGATTTTTGGATTTTGTGGCTTTTGTATTTCTTATATGCGAGCACGCATTCTTGAATACAGACAACATAAAATGCATTCTCGTGCGTATTATTATGGCTGGTGGACATTTTTGATTACTGTTATTCCAGCTTTTATTTTTTTAATTGTTTGGGATGCTGGGAGTACAATTTATTTAGAATATAATGCCTCTCGAGAGCTGGGGGCGTATAGTGCGCATGTAACAGAGCCTGTAAATCACGATCTACTTTGGGAGACACTTCGAAGTCTCGTCAAAAAGATTCATCGCTTTGAGGGGAATCTTTCTACCGCTTCCTATAAGGAAGTGCAGGCACAATTACTCGCGAAGGGATTGATTTTATCCGATGAAGCATCGGATGATGTGTTCAAAATAGCACAGTCGTGGGTATTCTCTTCTGAAAAGCTTAAGTTTATAGGTTATGTTTTTCTTTTTGCTATTGCGTCCTTTGGTTTTATCTGTGGAATGATGCAAATTGCGCCTCATCAACGTGCCCGTAATAAGGTTGAATCTTTTATTATTATTGGATTGATTTGTGCATCTATTGTTGCAGTCTTGACAACAATAGCCATTGCGCTTTCTATGCTTTTTCAGACAGTAAGCTTTTTTCAGTCTGTATCCTTTTCAAATTTCTTTTTAGGAACAGTTTGGGATCCGCGTTTTTCCGCGAGCGGTTCCAGCGATGAAGTAGGACAATTTGGTCTAATACCGCTTCTTGCTGGTACGCTTTATATTGCATTTGTTGCCATGCTTTTTGCTGTACCTATAGGACTATTTTCAGCTCTTTATATGGCGGAGTATGCTTCTGCGCGATTGCGAGCAATTGTGAAGCCATTGTTAGAAGTTCTTGCTGGCATTCCAACGATTGTTTATGGCTTTTTTGCTTTGAAGGTTGTGGGACCATTTTTACGAGATCTCTCTGCTTCTCTCTCAGACGGGGTTAGTTTTATTATGGCACAAAGTGTTTTGACTGCTGGAGTTGTGATGGGAATTATGTTGATACCTTTTGTTTCCTCTTTATCGGATGATGTTATTACGGCTGTTCCACGCATTTTACGTGAAGGTTCTTATGGTTTAGGCGCAACGCAATCTGAAACAATTAAAAAAGTTGTTATACCAGCAGCGCTTCCAGGGATTATGGGGGCTATTTTGTTGACGGCATCGCGTGCAATTGGAGAAACAATGATTGTGGTTTTGGCGGCAGGTGTTGCAGCAAATTTAACACTCAATCCTTTCGAAGCAATGACTACGATGACTGTTAAGATTGTTAATCAATTGACCGGTGATTTTGAGTTTAATTCTCCACAAACTCTGGTGGCTTTTGCCTTAGGGATGACGCTCTTTGTTATGACACTTTTGATGAATATTCTAGCTCTTTATATTGTGCGTAAATATCGGGAACAATATGAATGAATGAAGATTTTTTTCCTCGTCGCAATATTAGTCTCAAGCGTCGGTATTGGGCTGAACGTCGTTTTCGTGCCTATGGTTTGATTGCCATTTTTATTGGTTTATTTTTTTTATTTACGCTTTTATGGTCTATCATTAGTCAGGGTTATACAGCTTTTTTTCAAAGTGAAATGACATTATCGATTTATTTGGATGAAAAGATCATTGATCCAAGTGGTCAACGTAAAACAAAACCACAAGTGCTCATGACGGCGAATTATCCACTTCTTGTACGCAATGCTTTAGCGAAGAAACTTAATATCAATCAAAATGATCGAGCCTCTCTTTTGGACGTTAACCGTATGTTTTCAAATGGTGTCCGTGTTCAACTGCGTGAAATGGTGACAAAAAATCCAAAACTGATTGGCACAATGCAAAAAGTTAAAGTTTTGGCATCTGCGGATATTGATTCTGCTTATAAGGGACAGATTGATCTGCGTGTAGCAGAAAAAAACCGTAAAGTTTCTAATCGACAAATAGAATGGATAAAGCGTTTAGCGCATGATGGTACGCTTTATAAAACATTTAATATTGGTTTTTTTACATTTGGCGCTTCAAGTCGTCCTGAGACTGCGGGATTAGGTGTTGCGATCATTGGTTCTCTTTATATGATAGGCATCGTTTTATTAGTTTCCCTTCCGATAGGCATAGCAACGGCTCTTTATTTAGAAGAATATGCACGCAAAAATAAATTTACAGATTTTATAGAGGTTAATATCAATAATCTTGCAGCTGTTCCTTCAATTGTGTTTGGTCTTTTAGGACTCTCTTTTTTTGTTAATTTTTTAGGATTACCACGTTCAGCCTCTTTTGTTGGTGGTCTTGTTTTAGCGCTCATGACTCTTCCCACGATCATTATTGCAACACGTTCTGCTCTGCGTGCTGTTCCTCTCTCTATTCGTTCTGCAGCTTTGGGGTTGGGAGCATCAAAAACACAAATGATTTTTCATCATGTTGTTCCTTTAGCTGCGCCTGGCATTTTAACAGGCACAATTATTGGAGTCGCTCAGGCTTTGGGTGAAACAGCTCCTTTGCTTTTGATTGGAATGGTTGCTTTTGTTGTTAATATTCCTACGACCCCCATGGATCCAGCAACGGCTTTGCCTGTTCAAATTTTTATGTGGGCGGGTGAAGCAGAGCGTGCTTTTGTTGAAAAGACATCAGGTGCTATTATTGTATTGATGATTTTTCTTGCGATCATGAATATTTCTGCGGTTTTTTTACGTCGACGATTTGAACGCCGCCAGTAATTTTAATAAAACAACAGCTTTGATAAGATTTTTGTAAGGTGAATTTTTGTAATGAAGATTAAAATGCGCGGTCAGGATGTGAAGGTTTCTTACGGAGATAAAGAAGCACTCCACGGTATTACACTTGATATTCCTGAACATCAAGTAACTGCTTTGATTGGTCCATCAGGATGCGGAAAGTCAACTTTTTTGCGTTGTTTTAACCGTATGAATGATACAATTGAAGGCGCTAAAACAACTGGTCTTATTACCTTAGATGGGGAGAATATTTATGACACACGGATTGATGTTGTAGAATTGCGCGCTCGTGTTGGAATGGTTTTTCAAAAGCCCAGCCCTTTTCCAAAATCTATATTTGAGAATGTTGCGTATGGTCCACGCATTCATGGTTTAGTTAAAACACGCTCTGAATTGCATGATGTCGTTGAAAAGAGTTTGAGGCAGGCAGGTTTGTTTGAAGAAGTAAAAGACCGCCTTCATGATCTTGGAACAAGTTTATCAGGGGGACAACAACAGCGTTTGTGTATTGCACGTGCTATTGCGGTTAGTCCTGAAGTTATTTTGATGGATGAGCCCTGTTCAGCTCTTGATCCCATTGCAACAGCACGGATTGAAGAGCTTATCGATGCGTTACGGCAAAATTATACAATTGTTATCGTAACGCATTCCATGCAACAGGCCGCACGTGTTTCTCAATATACGGCTATGTTTCATTTAGGGCATTTGGTAGAAGTTGGTGCGACTGAAATGATCTTTACCTCACCAAAAGAGCAACGGACACAAGATTATATTACGGGGCGTTTTGGATAGGTGAATTGAGGAGTGTAAGATATGTCTATGAAACATACTGTCCGTTCTTATGATGCAGAACTAAAATATTTAAGAGTAAGGATTACAGAAATGGGGAGCCATGCAGAAAGGATGATTGAACGTTCTGTCGCATCGGTTGTGAGTAGTGATCTTCAACTTGCAACGACAGTGATTGCCGATGATGTGTTTTTAGATGAAGCAGAACGTGACATTGATGAAAAAGCGGTTGCTATTATTTGCAAACGCCAACCGATGGCTGTCGATTTGCGTGAAATTATTGGAGCCATTCGTATTTCTTCTGATCTTGAACGGATTGGGGATATGGCAAAAAACATTGCTAAAAGGACTGTTGCACTTTCAGAAATACGTCAATCTGCTTCTGTTTATCATGGGCTTGAAACAATTACAGCTTTAGCACTCAATCAATTAAAAGAAGTCTTAAATGCTTATACGAGTCGCCTATTAGAGCGTGTTGACGCGGTGCGTGAGCGTGATGAGAAGATTGATGCTTTGTATACTTTTCTTTTTCGTGAACTTTTGACGTATATGATGGAAGATATGCGCAATATTACGGTTTGTACGCACTTACTGTTTTGTTTAAAGAATATTGAACGAATTGGTGATCATGTTACTAATATTGCTGAAATGCTGCATTATATCATAACGGGTTACCATATGTCCTCTGATCGTCCTCGTGATGACCTTACTTATAAAGTTGGGGTAGGTGAGAAGAAAATAGATTAAAATTTTTCTTATATGTATAAAATAAGTTTGTAGATATATGAGTATTTTCTTACAGTGCAGCTATAAGAAGAATAAGATAACCATTTTATGGCAAAGCACAAAGAAGCAACAAAGAGTTTTTTCAGAGAAGCATGGCAGATTGTTAACTCTTGGTTTGACATATTTGTATATTGGATGATATCATCACTCGTATTGTGGCAGGAGGGGAGTTTTCTAGGGGAATTTCCTTTCAGATCATTTTGTTAAAATTTTATATTAAAGGGGATATCTGTATTATTTTTTCGTATGTAGAAGAAGTGGATAGTGTTACTTTATTGTAATTGAAACGTGTGGGTTATTATAGCCTATATTGAACCATGAAGAATAACAATATCGATCTGTAAATTAAGAGTTTTTTATTTTTTATTTTGCATAGATACTTTTTGATTACCTCTTGTATTAAAATTTTACTGAGTGGTAACAATTAGCTATGTACTTTATTGAGAGATACATTTAAAGCTCATTTCAAGACTTGAATATCTCAGAGATTATAGGAATGTGTTGCATAAGATGAAAAAAAATCGTTGGAATGTTTTTGTTACCTGTTGTGTAGCGCCGTTAGTTGTTGTGGGATGTGCTTCAAGTCATTTAGATGCTGGAAAAATAAATAATAATAAGACAAAAGCGGTTACATATCCATTGACAGAGCGTCAATGTCTTATGCGAGCGATGTATTTTGAATCAAATCGCACAAGCCGTGAAGGAATGATTGCCGTTGGAACGGTTGTTATGAATCGTGTTAATTCAACCGCCTATCCTAAGACGATTTGTGGTGTTGTTGGTCAATATAGGCAATTTGCTCCTGGTGTTTTAACGCGTCCTATGACGGAGAAAGCATCTGTTGCTCGTGTAAGAGAGGCGGCTGATGCCGTTTTACGGGGTGAACGAGATAAGAAAGTTAAACACGCTAAGTTTTTTCATACCGCTGGTTTGTCTTTTCCGTATAAAAACATGCATTATGTTCAGGTTGCAGGGGGAAATGCTTTTTATGAAAAACGATCACGTGATGGAGAGCTTCAAGTTCCTACAAATAATCGCCCTTATGATGTTGCTTATGCTTTTGCTCAAGAACGTTCTGGTCATGCGCCAAGCTTTATAGATGAAGGCTTAGAGAGTAGGGGCGTAAAGGCAGAGAAAAGTACATCTCCTTCGACAGAAGTAGCACAGTCCAAGATGGCACATCCTGCGCCTTTTGCTATGGTACAGCTTGATAAAGTTCCTATCCCTGCCTATGCACCTCAACATCTAGCTAGGAAAGAGGAAAATAAAACGATTATGGTTTTACCTTCATCTGATCAGTTAAATGCAATTGTTGCAATGTTAGAAAAACGACACAGGAACTAGTAAGTTTTTCATGACCAAAGAAGGATGATATACCCATTGCGGTTTATGAATTAAGTGAATTTTAGCGATAATGATACGCATAAATATACGTAGAGAAAGCGAACTCAAAGGATCTGAAAAACAATTTATAATATGACGACATAAAGAACGCATTCTATTTAAAGAAGGGTATTGGTAATGTACTTTGATATTCATGAGACAATTTTGCCTGAAATGCTTAATCGTCTTGCAGAAATTACAGTGAAAGTGGGGTTGAATTTACAAGAGGGGCAGGATCTTGTTTTAACTGCTCCAGTTTCAGCGTTACCTTTTGTTCGGCGTATTGCATATCATGCTTATAAGGTTGGTGCTGGTGTCATTACACCAATTTTTAGTGATGATATGTTATCGCTTACACGGTTTGAAAATGCCCATACAGCTAGTTTTGATTGTGCCCCTTCTTGGCTTTATGAGGGAATGGCAAAGGCTTTTGAAAATGGGGCAGCGCGTTTAGCGATTGTTGGTGATAATCCTTTGCTCCTTTCCAATCAGGATTTTGATAAGGTTTCACGTTTAAATAAAGCCACTTCAATAGCTTACCAGCCGGCACTCAAGCAAATATCAAATTTTGCTATGAATTGGTCGATTGTTGCTTATCCAACAGCAGGATGGGCTGAGGCAATGTTTCCTTCTTTACCACTTAATGAGGCGATTAAAAAATTAGCCGATGCAATTTTTTCTGCTTCACGTGTTACAGGAGAAGATCCGGTGCAGGCGTGGACTGTTCATAATGCACATTTGAAGAAACGGTCATCTTGGCTTAATGAGCAGCGTTTTTCTGCCTTACACTTTACAGGGCCAGGGACTGATTTAACTGTTGGTTTGGCAGATGATCATGAATGGCATGGTGGTGCATCCGTTGCTCAAAATGGTGTTATTTGCAATCCGAATATTCCGACAGAAGAAGTTTTCACGACTCCTCATGCTCATAAGGTTGAAGGTTTCGTTCGCTCAACAAAGCCCCTTTCCTATCAAGGAACTCTGATTGATAATATTGAAGTACGTTTTGAAGCCGGGCGTATTGTTGAGGCTCGTGCATCAACAGGCCAAGAAGTTTTACAGCAGGTTTTGCAAAGTGATGAGGGTGCAAGCCGGTTGGGCGAAGTTGCCCTTGTGCCCCATTCTTCACCAATTTCTAAGAGTGACCTCCTTTTTTATAATACCTTATTTGATGAAAATGCTGCATGTCATATTGCTTTAGGGCAGTGTTATTCCAAATGCTTTTTAGATGGGGCATCATTGACGTCAGAAGAGATTGCAGCACGTGGTGGGAATAAAAGTGTCATTCATATTGACTGGATGATTGGTTCTGGTGAAATTGACATAGATGGCATTACCCAAGATGGTGTAAGAGTTCCTGTATTTCGTAAGGGTGAATGGGCTTAATTTTGTTACCATAAAACGCGGTCATTTGAGGTGGGGTGGGATGTAAGCTTTATTGATACGTTAAGTATTTTAGAGTGTGTGGTATATATTCAAGGCAGGGTTTGTCCATAAAGCCTTTAGTTAAATGATTCACATGAGTAGGAATCCAAGTAAAATCGACTCATCAAGAATTTGTTTAGTAGATGTAGAGGAAGTCTTCGTTTTTTGAGGGGGGAAGAAGTCAATTTATCAGTGATACGATTGGAAAGTGTATAATTATTAAAGAAGAGTAATGCCTGAGCTTCCTGAAGTAGAGACAGTTCGTCGTGGACTTGAGTCCGTTGTAACTGATGCAAAGATAGTATCTGTCAAACTTAATCGTAGAGATTTGCGCTTTCCTTTTCCTGAGGCTTTTTCTGAGCGCCTTATTGGCAGAACAATTATAGAACTTGGTCGGCGTGCGAAATATTTATTATTTCATCTTTCTCAGGATGAAACGATTTTAAGCCATTTAGGAATGTCTGGTTCATGGCGTATAGAGAATGATTTTTTAAGAAAAGCTTGTTCAGCGTCAAGTAAATTAGTTAAACATGATCATTTTGTCATGGATATTCAGACAAAGAATGGTGACGTTTATCGTCTTATTTATAATGATGTGCGTCGCTTTGGGTTTATGCTTTTAGTCGATACGGATAAGCTTTATGAACATCCACTTTTAAATAAGCTAGGTCTTGAACCTATAAGTAATTCGTTTTCTGGTCGTTATTTACAAAAGGCTTTTGTTAATAAAAAAATGTCTCTCAAGGGTGTTTTACTTGATCAGTCTATTGTTGCAGGTCTTGGGAATATTTATGTTTGTGAAGCACTTTGGCGGAGTCGTTTGTCTCCACAACGTGGTGCATTTACATTAGCATCAAAAACGGCACGTGCACGTGAATTTGCAGATTCTTTAGCACAAAATATACGCAATGTGATTTCTGAAGCCATTTTGTCTGGTGGCTCTTCTTTACGTGATTATATGCATATAGATGGTTCGCTTGGTTATTTTCAGCATGCTTTTTCAGTTTATGGACGAGAAGGCAAGCAATGTTTGGAATGTGGAGCGCCTATTATGCGCATTTTACAGGCTGGACGTTCAAGTTTTTACTGCTCACAATGTCAAAAATGAATAAGGTGTCTTGCAAAATCTTACAAGAGGCTTAAAGTCATCGCATCTATAATATAATTACACAAGGCTTGAAAGGTTTTTTTTATGCTGAATAAAGTACTAACACATCTTGATGGAAATATAGAGAAGAGCCTTGAACGCCTTTTTTCTCTTTTACGTTTTCAATCGATTTCTACAGACTCGGCTTACAAGGATGCATGTCGTAAAGCAGCTGATTGGTTAGTGGAGGATTTAAAAAGCATCGGTTTTGAGGCTTCACGCCGTGATACGCCGGGGCATCCAATGGTTGTTGGGCATCATCCTGGACCTTCAGATGATTGTTTGCATGTGCTGTTTTACGGACATTATGATGTTCAACCTGTTGATCCATTGAGTTTATGGGAGGATGATCCATTTACACCTTCTTTAAAAGAGAGAGATGGAGAGAAAGTTATTTGTGCTCGTGGAGCTTCAGATGACAAAGGTCAGTTGATGACTTTTATTGAAGCATGTCGTGCATTTAAGAAAGAAACAGGGCAGCTTCCTATTAAAGTTACTGTTTTATTTGAGGGAGAAGAAGAATGTGCTTCTCCTTCCCTTATTCCTTTTTTAAAAGCAAATACAGATGAACTTAAGGCAGATTATGCATTGGTTTGTGACACGTCAATGTGGGATGCGGATACACCATCTATTGCTCTTTCTCTTCGGGGAATTATGGCAGAAGAGATTATTATCACAGCAGCGAATCGTGATTTACATTCTGGTTATTTTGGAGGAGTAGCAGCTAATCCCATTCGTATTTTAACGAAAATCTTAGCAGGACTTCACGATGAAAATAATAGGGCAACACTTCCTGGTTTTTATGATGGCGTAGAAGAAACACCTCCACAGATTTTACAATCATGGAATGCACTTAATTGTACTGCTGAAAATTTTCTTGGTCCTATAGGACTTTCCGTTCCAGCTGGTGAAAAAGGGCGGAGCATTTTAGAGCTTGTATGGGCACGTCCTACCATGGAAATTAATGGTATTAGTGGCGGCTATGAAGGGGAGGGGATGAAAACAGTTATTGCTTCTCAAGCGAGTGCAAAAGTATCGTGTCGTTTGGTGCATAAGCAAGATCCAGAGAAAATACGCCAAGCGTTGCGTGATTATGTACGTAGCTCAATTCCTGCTGATTGTAAGGTTGAATTTAAGAATCACGGTTCTTCTCCGGCACTTCAGATTTCTGATGATTCATCTTTTATCAAGGAGGCGAAGGATGCCTTATCACAAGAGTGGGAAGTGCCCGCTGTCTTAACAGCCATGGGGGGCTCGATCCCAATTGTAGCAGATTTTCGGTCAATTCTTGGTATGGAAACTCTTTTGGTTGGTTTTGGATTGGCTGATGACCGTATTCATTCTCCTAATGAAAAGTATAATTTAAAATCGTTTCATAAGGGGCAGCGGTCTTGGGCGCGTATTCTTGCAGCTTTAGCAAATAGGAGGGTAAATGGCTGAGATTCGTGTTCATCAAGGTGATTTACCAAACTTAGATAATTATCAAACTGATGCTGTTGCGATTGATACCGAAACTTTAGGATTACAACCCCATCGTGATCGTTTATGCGTTGTTCAGCTTTCTTCTGGAGATGGTACTGCTGATATTATACAGATTGCTAAAGGACAAAAGAATGCACCTAATTTGGTCAAGCTTCTTAAAGATAAAGCAGTCGTAAAAATATTCCATTTTGGGCGTTTTGATCTTGCTATTTTAGCACATACATTTGGTGTTATGCCAGAGGCTATTTTTTGTACAAAGATTGCTTCGAAACTCACGCGTACTTACACGGATCGTCATGGCTTGAAAGAAATTTGTAATGAATTGCTGAATGTGAATATTTCTAAACAGCAACAATCTTCGGATTGGGCGGCAGAAACGTTATCACAGGCGCAAATTGAATATGCTGCGTCGGATGTGTTATATTTGCATCGTTTAAAGGTTATATTTGAAGAACGTTTAAGACGTGAAGAGCGAGAAAATGTTGCCAAGGCATGCTTTCAATTTTTGCCTATGAGAGCTAGGCTTGATCTTTTAGGATGGGCGGAAGTTGATATTTTTGCGCATAGCTAACTTTAAAATTGGCTTTTTAATGGAGTTAATTATTGATGTGAGAGGACAAAATGCTTGTACATTATGGACATTTTATCCTCTCATCTTTTCTGATAAGAATTATAATAAATTCTTAAGTGCTATTTCATTTGAAGTTTAGGTAATAAAAGTACTTTTGCGAATTCATATTTTTTATTTTTGTAACAGCTTTTATTTGAAACAAAGCAATTTTGAGGAGAGGCTGAAAACATACGGTAGGTTGGAAGACTTAAATCTCTGCAACCAGTATACAGCCTAATTGGGGGAGAATATGAATGTGTAAATGTAAAAAACAAATCTCATCTTTACCATCATTTTTAATTCGGCTTTACGACTCTCACAAGTATTTAAAGCAATGTCTGTTAAATAATAGAGATTACGCATTGCCTCATGTTTTTAATGGATTTACGTTCTTCGTGTAAAACAGAACGCCCTAAACGGAATATATTTGTGTTGCTAATTCATGTGCTTTTTTAAAGAAACCGGCACCCAAATCCATTTTACAGCGGCGCTTATGAATGGTATAACGATAAAGCCCCCAAAAATATGATATAAAATTCATTGAGCACTCCCATTTTACGCTTACGGAGTAACAAGCTGCTACCATCACACCACTTTCCAACTCCCAATGTTGTGTAGCCCTTGGCACGGTTCATAAGAGACATTTTAGTCTTTTTAGTGTTTTTTATCCACACAGCTCTTCCAACTTATAACGTGCAAACAAATGGTTTTAATTGATTCAACATGAAAAAGATTTTGAATGAGAGAATCTTATGATGTTTAGGGTTCTCAGTCAATATGAATAATGCTAAATTATCATTATAAATCAGTATATTATATGAAGTTCGTATAGTTTATTATTTTCAGACGATACTTCGTGCCTTTATTTATTACTCAATAAGTAATTTCTATGTTGGCAGAGCAGGGCAATTTGCTTTTATTTTAAAAGCAAAATGCTCCAAAGCTTTATTTTTAAGGATTTTCACTTTTTATCTATAAACACATTATTTTTCTCTGGAAATTTGCAATGAAGGCACTAGATAAAATCCATTATGAATATTTGATGAGGTTAAATTTATGAATATAAAATATTTTATTACAGCTTTTGCTACTTTTGCTTCAATCTCTATGGCTCAAGGTGCAAGTTTTTTAGCGTCTCAAAATCTTATACAGAGAGCATCTTCGACTGTTCCTCCAATAGGTTTTTTTTCTGCTGAACAGCTTTGCAAGTTATTATCTGAAGTTTTTCAGATAGAACTTTCTTGCACAAATAACAGCGAATGCATAACAGCAGCTAAGTTAGTACCTGTGTTACATTCTGGTAAAAAAAGAGATCATTATCCTAAAAGAAGACCAGGGAAAAAAGGACGGACAAACCTATTTGCACGAGGTCCAATGAGTTTTTAAAAAGTGAAAAAACAACATCAAAAAGTATAATATATGCTTTGAAGTTGAAAAAGAGGGATATTTTTTCTGTCAAATTCATGATTTTTAAAGCAAGGGGTGGTTTGAAAACTTTAAGAAAGATTTCTCATTTTTTCAGCTTTAAGGAGATTTCTATATAAGTTTTAATGTTTATCATACCGGTTGTCTGTCTTTAGGTATTTTTTTCAATTTCGTCTTGTAAAGGAGTATGAAATGATAGCCTACAAATAAGGCTGAAGCTCTGAAAAAGACTTTACTATAAGGTTGAGAGAAGAAAAAAATGGTAAGTATGTCAAAAAGGAATAAATGCCTAAATTAAAAACAAAGAGCAAGCGTGATGAAATTGCATGTAATCTTGTTGCAGTTCATGGGGTAGTGAAGATCTTGTTCTGTCGGGTACAAGCATTCTTTACAATGATGAAAAAACAATCAAAGAGCTATTCACATTTGGTTATGCGAAGGATGAAGCTAAAAACGTTGTTTGTATGAATTTAAATGGAACAGTTAGATTTAGCTGCTCTCAATATTGTAACGGTCTTCACTATTACAATATTGAGAGTATTAATAGGAAGCATTTTAGCTTTTAAATAGTTTTATTTATTCACACACTTGCTCGTTTGTGAGGTGCAGAGGGATGGTTTTGGTTTCTTTAATATAAAAAAGCTTAAGATAAGAGCATCGTCAATATTGCAGACGAATTAATATAAAAGATATTTTTTTCATTATAAATCAATATATTATATTTTCATTCCAATAGCACACGCTTTACACGGAGGGTACTGTGGCGCAGTTTTTTTTCAAAATTATAAAAGGAGAGAAAACGTGAGGAAAAGAGATCATTTGTGCATGGGCATAGTTTAATTCTCATTTATTACAGATCAAGCAATTAAGGGTACTTTGATTGGCTTTTTGTTTTTTTTATAAGTGTATCATTTTTGCTACAGATATCTGAAGATGGGGCTCTATATGAAATGGTGTGTTCAAATAAATATTCAGCTATGGAGAGAAAATATGAATATGAAATGGTTAATAACAGCTTCTGCTTTCGCTTTTGTTTCAGCTTCAGCAGCTCAAGCAGCAGATGTTATTGTTCCCCCCAGTCCAACACCTGTTGCTCCCGTTATTGTTGCTCCAACTTTTTCTTGGACAGGTTTTTATGTTGGGGGGCAGATTGGTGGTTTTTCGGGTAAGACGAAAATGGATATTCTCAGTAACGGAAAAAAGATTCCAGCACCTGATGACCTTTTGCCTAAACTATCTGGTTTCATGGGTGGTCTTTACGCAGGTTCCAACGTTGATCTCGGCAATGGCCTTATTTTAGGTGTTGATACAGATATCATGTGGTCTAATAAAGATGACACGAAGACAGGAAAAACATATGTCATTGCCCCAGAACACATCAATTATATTAACAAGGTATTAAAAGACGCTGCAATTAATATTGGTAAAGATGCGCTTGTACCTGGTGCTAAACGAACCCACAGTTTCACTTTTAAAGAAAAGTGGGCTGGTGCGACACGTGTACGTATTGGTTTTGCAGCTGAACGCATTATGCCTTATGTTGCTGGTGGTATCGCTTATACACAGCTTCAAGATAGTGCGTTGATTTCAATAACAGATAAAGATTCAGACAAAGTAATCGCTTCTGGTACTCTGTCTGATGAAACAAAGACCCTTGTTGGTTACACCCTTGGTGCTGGTGTTGATTTAGCAATGACCAATAATATTATTGTACGTGCGGAATATCGTTACTCAGATTTTGGGAAAAAGAAATTCTCAAATGATAAATATGAGACTTCTTACAAAACCAATGATTTCCGTGTTGGTGTTGCTTACAAATTTTAACAGATGATAAGTTAAATAACAGAGGCTCTGTCTTTGACAGAGCCTCTGTTATTTTCTGTTGCCATATTATCACACAAGACATAATTTATTGTGGATGTGAAAAGATATTATTCAGATTTTCTTCAAAAAAATTCATAAGCAATAAAAATAATTACATTTAAAATCAATAATTTATTTGTATGTTATATCTTTAGGTTTCTCGTACAAAATCAAGCTATGAAGCGATTTTGTCTGGGATGTGCCCTCCATTTTCTGTGACTGTATCATTTTTACTACAGCTTTTCTTTCTGTAATCTTGTAGCACTGTGCTCATAAATAAATTAGGAGCAAAGTTTATGAATATAAAATCTTTAGTAACAACTTCTGTTATCGCTATAGCAGCAGCTTCTGCAGCGCAAGCTGCTGATGTTATCATCCCTCGTGAAACAGCCCCAGCAGTCATCGCAGCAGCCCCTTCATTTTCTTGGACAGGCTTTTATATCGGTGGTCAAGTTGGTAACTTTTCAGGTAAAGTTGATGAATATGATTCAGAAACAAAAAAGAAAATTACAGATAAAGACTGGACACCTAAACCTTCCGGTTTCATGGGGGGTATTTATGTAGGTTCCAACGTAGATCTTGGAAATGGCCTCATTCTAGGTGTTGAAACTGATGCCGTCTGGGCTGACCGCGAAGATTCAAAAGCGCATTCAGCAGTCATTGGAGCAATTGGCCTTGATGCTTTCAAAGATGAGCTTATAGCAGCGAAAGCTACACCTGCTACAGGAAAAACTATTACTGGTATCGCGGCGACTGACAAACGTGTAGATAGCACCTCTATAAAAGAAAAATGGTCTGGTGCAACACGCGTTCGTGTTGGTTTTGCAGCCGTTGATCGCATTATGCCTTATGTTGCTGGTGGTATTGCTTATACGCAGCTCCAGATAGTCGATTCTCTTAAGGCGGAAGGAGCTGATGGTGCCGAAATCGCTTCTGCTAAAGTGTTTGATGAAACGAAAACGATGGTTGGTTTCACTGTAGGTGGTGGTATTGACTTTGCAATGACAGACAATGTTCTGTTGCGTGCAGAATACCGTTACTCAGACTTTGGTAAAAAAGCATTTGTAAAGGACGGGGATAAAATAGCTTACAAAACCAATGATTTCCGTGTAGGTGTTGCATACAAATTCTAATTTCGTCAACAACGAAATAAACTTCCAAGAGGCTCTGTCAAAGACAGGGCCTCTATTTTTTTCTATTGTTATATTATTACACACTCCATATTTATTGGCGGTGTAAAAGATATTATTCAGATTTCCTTAAAAAGATTTTTATAAACGACAGGCAATAATTACGCGGTAAAATCAATGAATTATACGTATTCATAACTTACAATTTCTTGTGAAACGTGAAGTTATGAAATGACTTTATATTGCGTCAGCTTTCGTTTCCTATGATTGTATCATTTTACTACAGTGTTTTTTTGTAGTCGTATAATACTGTGCTCGTAAATAAATGAGGAGCAAAGTTTACGAATATAAAATCTTCAGTAACAACTTTTGTTATCGCTATGACTACAGCTTCTGCGGCACAAGCTGCTGATATTGTCATTCCTCGTAAAAAAGCTCCAACAGTTATCATAGCTCTTTCGTTTTCTTAGACAGGTTTTTATCTTGGTGGTCAAGTTGGCAACTTTTCAAGTCAAAGTTTATGTATTTGATTTAGAGACAAAAGAAAAAAACTTCAGATAAAGATGCACTACCTAAGCCTTCAGGTTTCATAGGTGGTATTTATTTTAGGTTCCAACGTAGATCTTAGAAATGTCCTAGGTGTTGAAACCGATGCAGTCTGGGCAGACTGAGGAGAGACGAAGACGGTCTCAAAGATTCTTGCGATTGATGAATTTGATGATTTTAATGATGAATTTAAAGATGCTGGTGTCACATTGGATGAAAATGAAAAGTTTCAAAAGGGTGACACAGCAGTGTATTGCATTGGTTTCAAAGAAAATGGTCTGGTGCAACACGGGTTCGTGTTGGTTTTTCTGTCGCTGACAGCATTATGCCTTATGTGGCTGGTGGTATTGCTTATGCGCAAATACAAGGTGTTGGTAAAGTTTCAGGAACAAAAAAGTTGGGAAAATGGGTAAGCCAAGTAAAGAGTTTCTGCTACAGTATTTGATAAAACAAAAACGATGGAGGGTTTTATCCTTGGTGGTGGTATAGATTTCGCGATGACAGATCATATTCTGCTTCGTGCGGAATACTGTTACTTAGACTTTGCTAAGAAGGAATTTAAAAAGTATTACCTTAAACTAGGCTACACAACCAATGACTTTCACGTAGGTATCGCTTACAAGTTCTAATTTCATCAAAAGTGCAATTATGAATAAAAAGTATTAATAAAAAATTAAATTTCCAAAAGATATTGACTTTTACAAAAGCGCTGTTTTCTGGGCTTTTATTTGTACGACTGTGACATTTTTACTACAGCTTTTCTATCTATAATCTTGTAAGGTCATTTTATAGTTAATTTAGGAGCAAAATTATGAATACAAAATCTTTAATAGCAACTTCTATTGCCGCTTTAATTTCAGCTTCTGCAGCACAAGCTGCTGACGTGGTGATCCCTCGTGAAACAGCCCCAGCAGTTATCGCAGCAGCCCCTTCGTTTTCTTGGACAGGCTTTTATCTTGGTGGTCAAGTTGGTAACTTTTCGAGTAAAACTAAAGTAACTATTCCAGGAGAAGATAAAGAACTTGTCAAAAAAGATAACACACCTAGTCCTTCTGGTTTCATGGGTGGGATTTATGCCGGATCTAACGTAGACCTTGGAAATGGTCTCATTCTCGGTGTTGAAACCGATGCAGTTTGGGCAGACCGTGAAGAATCAAAAACAGCCCGTGAATTGACTCTTACTGAAAAAAATGCAGCAGATTTTAATGCTGCCCTTGAAAAAGCTAAGGTTGAATTAAAAGGTCAGCAACAGTTTGAAATAGGTGACAAGGTAACGGAAAAGCACAGTTACAAAGAAAAATGGTCTGGTGCTACACGCGTTCGTATCGGTTTTGCTGCTGTTGACCGTATTATGCCTTATGTTGCTGGTGGTATTGCCTATGCGCAGGTACAGGGCATTCAATCAGTTACAGGAAAAGGAGAGAGAGTTAAAGGTGAACAGAAAGCTGATGTGGTTGAAAACCCATCAATTAAGCAAAATGTAGATTTGACTGGTGGTACTTGGGCTGATGACACGAAGACAATGGTTGGTTTCACTATTGGAGGCGGTGTTGACTTTGCAATGACCGACAACGTTCTTTTACGTGCAGAATACCGTTACTCCGATTTTGGTAAAAAGAAATTCGCCAACGATACACGTGAATTCAACTACAAAACCAATGACTTCCGTGTAGGTGTCGCTTACAAATTCTAATTTCGTAAAAATGAAATTATCAGCACAAAAAATACTAAGGCCTCGTTTAACGGGGCCTTTATTTTATTATCTCTATTTTATTCCTCTTAATCTCTTCATTTTTAATGGGATCATACTCCTCATGCAAAACAGAACGCCCTAAACGGAATACACTTGTTGTTGTGTATTCACACATTTTTTTTAAATAAATATTTTTCAAAGTACATCAAGCCCACTTATGCCTCTGGAAAAGATTTGAATATCTTAGGCTCTGATGTTCAAACAAAGGATAAACTTCTCTTGCAAGCTGAGAGGAATGTTTCGATTGATGCCACACGCAACAGTTTGGACAATCAGAATGGGAGTGAAACATCTCATGTTGCCTTAAACAATGGCTCTCATCTAAGTTCTGGAAAAGAGACCACTGTTATCTCGGGTGGCGATATCCATATTGCTGCTTCCGATATAGATGCCGAGGGTAATGTTGCTCTTGGCGCCCAAGGGAGATAGCGATAGGGGTGAGAAACGCTGAGATGGAATATCATCTTCGCACCAAAAATACGAAAGAGGATATGCAAGCCTCTCATGCCGTTGGCTCTTCGATAAAATCGGGAGGTGACACCACTGTCATTGCAGGGCAGGATGGCAAATCGCATGATCTTAGCATCACAGGTAGTTCCATTGCGGCTGATGGCAAGGTGGGGCTGAAAGCCAGCAACGATGTCCTGATCAATAATGCAGAGGATAGCTTACAGTATGAGATGTCGTACCATAAAGACGGTGGGGTGTTTAGTAGCAGTAAATCTGAGCATAACAAGATGGATGTGCGCCAAGTTGTGGGGTCAAGCATAACAGGGGGTGAAGGCATTGCCATTGATTCCGGAAACAACACGGAAGTTGTAGCCTCGACGCTCGTAGCCGGTAAGGCAGAGGAAACGTCAGGAGAGAAAGCACCAGGAG
>NZ_JBHIPR010000076.1:0-4111 GCF_042196145.1 Bartonella sp. AP258QHHD | reverse complement strand
ATGAATGGCAGAATTATAATAAATTTACCAGCAAAATCACTATGAGTGGTGGCTTAGAACTTTTGGGTAATTCGTCGTTTAATCTCACCCACAATAATAAAGTTGTGACAAGTCTAAGTGCAAGTGGAAGCATGCTTAAAGGTCCAGCAACTGTTGATGGTAAGGCACTTTACACAAAAGATGAGGCTACCACTGTTCTTCAAAAAATACGCAATGAGATTGCAAAACTGAAAGAAGTTACCGCGCTTAATCCCCTTGAAATCCTCATGACAGAAAGTGGTACCATTCCATTTCCTGATAGTGTTAATAGCTACACCGATATTGAAATATGGGCGTGGGGTGGCGGTGGAGGCGGCAGTAATATAAAAGGCGGTGGTGGAGGTGGCGGCGGTTGCGTACGTATTAAAATCAAAGGATACCAGCTGGGAAACTCAAAAAATGCTCAAATTGGACGTGGTGGGAAAGGCGGTAATAACGAAAGGGGAGGCATAGGTGGTCAAACAATAATTCAGGGACTTCTTACCGCAGGCGGTGGCGGAGGTGGTGGATATTATGGATACGGAACTAGTGGCAGTGAAGGAAGTGCCAATAGCAGTGGTCACGGCGGTAGCGGTGGCAGCTACTACTCTAGTAACAGTAATGTTAATGGTAGCAGTTCTACTTTCGGTGGCGGGAGTGGTGGTGGCTACGCATACTATAGAAGTAACGACGGCCCCTTTATTGTCTACAAAACAAACATTGGACATGGTGGAAGCTCTATTTATGGGGGGGCTGGTGGTGGTTGCAGTGATGGTATCGCAAAAGGGGGTTACAGTGGGAAAGGCGGCAATGGTGGTGATGGAAATGGTTTTACCAGCGGCGGTGGCGGTGGCTACTTTCCAGGAAAATCTGGTGGAGATGGCGGCAATGGTGGTGACGGAGCAATCTTGTTGAGATTTTTTATCTAGGAGTTTTTTATGAAATATGCAGTTGTTGAAAATGGTGTGGTAACAAATATTATTGTAGCCTCAGAAGACTATGTCCATGCCTTTGATGGTGAAGCTATCCCCTCAAGCGAAGCGCAGATCGGCTGGACTTATAAGGATGGAGTGTTCTCTCCTCCTATTGTTGATGAAAACACAAAACAGCTCTCATCTACTGAAATGGCAGAAATAGACACACCCGTAGAGCTCATAGAAGAACCACAAGAGAAAGATAATCAAATCTAGGCGATAAGGCTTGTATGATTTTCTTTCTTTAAAGCCCTTTTTTACTGACAGTGTCAGGCTTATGAGAGAGTGTAGATGATTGTTATGGTCTCTTCATTAATTTGGAGAGCAAAATGACAATAGAATTTAAACTTCGTATTCACTTTATTAAGAATGGCAAGGGATCTAAGTTTTTAGCAATATTTGATCAGACAGCCGTCGGTATGGTCGTAAAATCCTTGATGTTAACGTGCAAATTTATCCCCTCCATGCACTTATTCTTCTCTTTACGCATGAGGTGGAGAAAAGAAAAACAAGTCTAGACGATAAGGGTTTCTAATGGGATGTTACTATTTTTTGCATTTTAGCACTTATAATGTAAGCTATTTGTTGACATTAACAGTATTTTACGCTATATAAAAGAATGATTAAAACGTTTAAAAGCAAAACATTGGCAGAATTATTCAAAACGGGAAATTCATCCAAGATTGATAAGAAACTTGTAAAACGTATCATGGTTCGTCTTGATCGTTTAGATATTTCTGAAAGACCAGAAGATATGAATCTTCCAGGATTCAACTTTCATTCTTTGATTGGATATTCACCCACTCGTTACACTGTCCACGTTAACGGACCATGGTGTATTACCTTTGAATTTGACTCATGTAATGCTTACCGTGTTGATCTTGAACAATATCACTAAGGATACAGTTATGAATGACATTCCTGCACAAAGAGATAAAAACCGTTGTCCTACTCATCCAGGAGAAGTTTTAGCAGAAATTATTCCTGAAACAGGCAAAACAAAATCAGAAATTGCGCAGATGCTTGGTATATCACGCCAACATCTCTACGATATTCTGAACGCAAAAAAACCTGTTTCTCCTTCTATTTCCGCTTGTCTTGGCAAAATGTTTGGTGATGGAGCTGCTATATGGTTACGTATGCAAGCTAATTATGACGCTTGGCATGCTGAACGTGAAACAAATGTTAGCAAAGTTCCAACACTTCACGCTGTTTGATCTCTTCCTCACTCTCAAGGGATAATGTTTTATGGAATACTGGATAAATAATAATATTGAACAACATCCCCTGCTTTAAACATGTTCATCACTATTCAAAATGTCATCTAAACCACGATCTAAATCATCTAATATATTTTGAGGTGCATCTGCATAAACAAAAGATTGTGCACCAGAACGCGCTTTTATTAATTCATGATATAAATCAACAGGAAGCATAATGATTTTTTCACGCCCTCGCTTTGTCAAAGCTACAGGTGTAGACATAGCCTCGTCTAAAATATCGCCTGCCCCGCGGTTTACATCTGTAAAACTATATTTTTTCATATGCACATCCTATCTTTAATGTATAATACGTATTATACGTACAATATGTATTATGTAAAGATATTTTACGGTATTAACCACCTCCCCGCCTAAAAGACGAGGAGATAAATCATGTTTTTAAATTAAGCAGCTTTCTTAACAGAATTTTTCAAACTCGGCTCGTAAGCTTTCAACAAAGGCTCCATAATAGAAGGAGGTTTTAAAGATCCAAAATTTGTAATCATTGCCAGAACTCTGAGTGCATTTGGTGATTCATCTTGAAGTTTTAAAATCAAAGCTTTTTCTATTGCATCCATGGTTTCAATCAGAGCATTAAAAGCCTTATCTTCGACATCATCACGATCAGAAAATTGAAACAAAGCCATCCATAAATCACATAAAAAGTCGATACTGGTGTTCATTGTACACCTCCATGGATTTGTTCTCTCAAACAAGCTAATCCTCTGGATGTGATTTTTGTTGAAGGCAGCACCTTTTCTGTTCCGTCCGGTCTTTGAATGGTAATAGCGGGACAATCCATGAATCCTTTCTTTATTTTGTCCTGATAAGGTAACAGAGGCGCCCCTGGAGCCCGTCGATATACCCAGTCATGTTTACGCAAATAATCGGTTAAGTCCTTTGGTCGCACCTCTAACATCTTTGCTGCTTCAATAAGACCGAACAAACCATCAGAGCGTTTTAAACCTTCCAAAGCTTTTGCTTTTGGTGCTAATTCAGCGATAACATGATCTTTCTGTTCGATTTGGCTTTGTAAGTGATTCAAAACACCAAGCAATGCTTCCGGTTTGGAGTAGTCGACTTGCGGTGTTGCTACTTGTTTCAAAAGCCGTTCACATTTGATAAAGTATTGACGTGCTTCATGTCCTTTGTCATTACGCTCTATCATCGAAAGATGTTTAGCCATGTCTAATGTAATGTGGTATTCTTTTACCTTTCCACCGTTTTCTAAATTTTTAGAAAGCGTTATAAAGTTTATATTTTCCAGAAATTTACATTCTTTAATGCGATTTTTAATCCAGTCTGCAAACTTTGATGTAATTTCCAAAAATGCGTGCAACTCACGCGCATTAACAGTTTGAACAGTTTCCTGATCAATAACCTGTTCTGATATTTCTATAAGTGTGTTCATAATGAACTCCTTGGTAATAGACGTTTTTCATTGACACTTTTAACAAAGTGCCGGGCGCTGAAAAACACGGTACCAAGTCCGTCGTTACGCTTTTCTCGTAAAGAGTATTGTATAGCGTAACCACACCCGACAATATCATTATATGCGTGTAACATACAATGAGTCAAAGCCTTTAATGTGCGGAAAATAAACTATCTCGGTAGCTTGTCCGCTTGGTATTTAAGGTGTTTTTCAAGCACCTGATTCGAAAATACACATTGTAGAAATAATGTCAAGCAACTTTCGATAATTTTTTATCATAATGCCAGTCTAACAAATACAGCAATCATCCCCTTATTTTTTCCCATTCATTTTAATTCATCCCTCATTTAAAGGAGCATAAAGTATGGCAACAGGTTTTCTACACGGTGTTGAAGTCGTTGAAGTTGACGACGGCACCCGCCCCC
>NZ_JBHIPR010000075.1:0-1213 GCF_042196145.1 Bartonella sp. AP258QHHD | reverse complement strand
TTCTGACGAACTACCATCAGAATTGAATTGTGAAACCTTGAATTCCGGAGCCCTCCATTCGCCACCTTCATAGCTAGCTCCCCCTCCTAAATACATCGCTAGCGTCTGATGCAAGGAATAAAGCTGATTGCCCGTAATCGCCTCTGTCGAACCTTCAGAAATATCGCCATCTAAAACTGACTTCAGTTTGCTCTTACTTCTTTTATCTCCCTTCCCATGAAGCGCTACAAACGCACTGTCTTCATCACTCCACAACAACGCATTCTGCTCAATATTGTCTGAAATCTCATTATGAAGCTTTGTAAATGAATTGCTTACACCAGCAAACGCTTCCGCAATATTAGGGTAGCTATGCTCTTCTGGACTACCATCATCATTAAATGTCGTAACTTTGAAAGTAGGTGCTACCCATTGACCATCTTCATAGTGAGCTCCACCACCAAAATAAGTCGCCAGCGTCTGATTCAAGGAATAAAGCTGAGAACCATTCACTGCTTCCGTCGAGCCTTCAGAAAGTGTTCCAGCTTTCACGCCAGAGAGACTACGTGCATCACCATTCATGTTTGAAATTGTGATTGCACTACCCTCTTTTTCATCACCTATCTTGATTACCTTCGTAGCATCATCCTGCTTAACAAGACTATCTCCTACAACTTTATTAATCTCACTCTGAAGCTCTTTGTGAATATTCGTGAATGAAGCCCCTACACCAGCAAACGCTTTGGCAACATCATCATAACTTTGCTCTTCAACAGCACTGCCATCTTCTTTGACGATCTTAACTTTAAAGCTTGGAGCATTCCATTGACCTTCTTTATATTCAGCGCCACCACCTAAATAAGTTGCAACAGTCTTATTCGTATCAAAAAGCTGAGAACCATTGACCGCATCACTTGAGCTTGCAGAAACCTCTCCATTGGAAAGAAATGTAATCTTACTCTTGCTTTCCTTCTCTCCATGCGTCGCTACAAACGCCTCTGCGTCCTTATCCCACAACAGCGCATCGCCTTGAACTTCCTGAGTAATATTCGTGATGTTTTCAGTAAGTTCATTAAACTTATTCGTTAGGTTATTATTCACATTCTTGAAATTCGTATCAATACCTTCAATGGCTAAACCAACATCACCATAAGATTTTTCTACTACCTCGCCTTTTGCATCAACACTGGATAATTTATAGGTTGGACCCGTGAAAGTACCATCTTTAAAGCTT
>NZ_JBHIPR010000074.1:0-3700 GCF_042196145.1 Bartonella sp. AP258QHHD | reverse complement strand
GACAGTTTTAAGCTTGAAGGTAGGTGCAACCCATTCTCCCTTTTCATTATAACCTGCTCCTCCACCAAAATACGTCGCAAATGTCTGATTCATTGAATAAAGTTGATTACCAGCGACAGCATCTGTTGATTTAGCGCTAATCTCACCATTTGCTAGAAACGTAATTCTACTGTTTTCTTGTGTCCTTACAGCCCTGCCTTGTTCTTCTTGCTTCTTCTCATGACGCGCGACAAAGGCATTGGCTTCATTACTCCAATTCAAAGAATCCTGCGCTACTCCTTCAGAAACCTCTTTAATCCGCGCATTCACATTCTTGATATTCTCATCAAGACCAGTAAATGCACTACCAACATTATCAAAAGAGCCATTTGTTATATTACCAGCTGTATCAACCTTGGATAACTTGTAGGTTGGTCCTGTAAACGTACCCTCAACAAATTTTGCATCGCCACCAAGGAATTTAGCTACATTCTGAGAAATCGTGTTGATCTGACTACCATTAATCGCATCATGTGAACTCTCACCAATGGCACCATCTTTTACATTATGAAGTGCAACTGGTCCTGCATCCTTACCTTTACCTAAAGTCACACTCGTGTAATCAATGCCGC
Source organism: Bartonella sp. AP258QHHD (assembly GCF_042196145.1). Classification (NCBI taxonomy): domain Bacteria; kingdom Pseudomonadati; phylum Pseudomonadota; class Alphaproteobacteria; order Hyphomicrobiales; family Bartonellaceae; genus Bartonella; species Bartonella sp. AP258QHHD. The sequence continues at coordinate 3,089 of NZ_JBHIPR010000074.1, read as the reverse complement.
CATTCTCACCCTCTTTTTTATCGTAATGAACAACAGCTGAATCATCTGACTGAAGGCTGGTAGAAAGATCCTTCAGACTTGCATCAAGCTGACCTTTGTTAACAGCTTCATTATCCTTTGTTGCTTCACCAACACCTGAAAGTGTCCGATCCCCTTTGTCTTTATTTGCGATATTGAGTTCTGTACCTTCTACTTCTTTACCAATAGTGATAACTTTTGTCTTTTCATCCTGCTTCGCAAGGCTATCACTGACAACATTGGTAACATCATTATGAACATTCGTGATAGAACTCGCAACTCCAGCAAATGCTTCCGATACACTCTTATAGCTTTCTTCACTTTCTTTACCTTCCGCATCAACTTTCTTGATCACAAAACTTGGAGCTTTCCATTGTCCATCTTTATCATAACCAGCTCCTCCACCAAAATACTCAGCAAATGTCTGATTCATTGAATAAAGCTGATTGCCCGTAATCGCTTCTGTTGAACCTTTAGAAATTTCTCCATCTAATAGAAATTTTAATTTGCTGTTTTCTTGTTCCGCTATAACTTGACCATCTTTCTCTTTGTTCTTTACATGACGCGCGACAAAGGCATTGGCTTCATCATTCCACAACAAAGCATTCTGCTCAATGGTCTGTGTAAGTTCATTGCTGTTCTTAGAAAGCTCATTATGAAGATCTGTCAGCGATGTATCAACACCGCTAAAGGCTGAACCAACATCATGATATGACTGACCACCAACAACATACGTCGGAAGATTGCCTACAAGAACATCAGCACCACCACCTAAATAGCTCGATGTATTTTTAGAAACACTGTCTAGATTAGTAGTCACTGTCGTAACATTTTTATTAGTCGCAAATAACTGAGAGCCATTTACAACTTCTGTCGATTCTGCTGAAAGCACTCCTGCCTTAACACCTGAAAGTGTCCGATCCGTACCAGTCTTGTTGGCAATGTTGAGTTCTGTACCTTCTACTTCTTTACCAATAGTGATAACCTTCGTATTATCATCCTGCTTGGCAAGGCTATCACTGACAACATTAGTTACATCATTATGAACATTCGTGATAGAACTCGCAACTCCAGCAAATGCTTCCGATACACTATTGTAAACCTTTTCCTCACCAGCACTACCATCAGAATTGACAGTTTTAAGCTTGAAGGTAGGTGCAACCCATTCTCCCTTTTCATTATAACCTGCTCCTCCACCAAAATACGTCGCACACTGTTTTTGCAGATCATAAATCTGTCCACCCGTAATCGCATCACTCGAGCCTGATACTATAGAGCCAGCTGCAAGTGATGTAAGCTTGCTGTTCTCTTTATTGTCCCCATGCGTCGCTACAAACGCACCTTTAGTCTTGCCCCATAACAATGCATCGCCTTGAACTGCTTGCGTAATATTACTTAGTTTTTCATCAAACTTTTTGACCTCATTAGACAGATGAGTGTTCACATTCTTGACACTCGTATCAAGACCCGAAAAGGCGCTACCAACATCGTTATGTGAATTAGTCGTTACTGTACCATCGTCAGAAACATTAGAGATTTTATAAGTCGGAGCTGTAAAAACACCCTCTTTAAAGGATGCTTCTCCACCTAAAAACTTAGCTACATCCTCACCTATTTTATTAATCTGGCCACCCGTGATTGCATCACGTGAACCCTTGGCAATCTGACCATCGGCAACATTATGAAGACCAACAGCTGCCTTATCCTTACCTTTGCCTAAAGTCACACTCGTGTAATCAATGCCGCCATTCTCACCCTCTTTTTTATCGTAATGAACAACAGCCGAGTCATCTGATTGAAGGCTGGTAGAAAGATCCTTCAAACCTTTATCAAGCTGACCTTTGTTAACAGCTTCATTATCCTTTGTTGCTTCACCAACACCTGAAAGTGTCCGATCCGTACCAGTCTTGTTGGCTATGTTGATTTCACTGCCTTCTACTTCTTTACCAATAGTGATAAGATTGGTTGCTTGATCTTTCTTAACAAGGCTATCACCTTTCACATTGGTAATCTCATTATTAATTTCTTTGCTAATCTCATTTCTAATATTTGTGAAAGAATTACCAACTCCAGCCAAAGCATCCGCCACATTGCCATAGTCTATCTCTTCAGATTTACCATCATCCTTAACTGTCTTAACCTTAAAACTTGGAGCAGTCCATTGTCCTTGCTCATCATAGCCAGCACCTCCACCAAAATAGGTTGCAAGTTGTTCGTTCAGCGAATAAAGCTGACCACCCGTGATAGCATCCGTTGAATTAGCGCTAATCTCACCATTGGCAAGGAACGTAATTCTACTGTTTTCTTGTGTCCTGACAGCTTTGCCTTTTTCTTCTTGCTTCTTCTCATGACGTGCTACAAAGGCATTGGCTTCATCATTCCATAACAAAGCATCACCTTTAACTTGCTGAGTAATATTCGTTATGTTTTTAGTAAGTTCGCTAAACTTATTTGTTACATTATCATTGACATTCTTGATATTGCTATCAAGCTGGCTTTTGTTAACAGCGTCATTATTGTTCTTTGCTTCACCAACACCAGAAATTATCCGATCCCCACCGCTTTCATTTGCAATATTGATTTCTGCGCCACCTACTTTTGCACCAATAGTGAGACGATGCGTTGTTTTGTCTTGCTGAACAAAGCTCTCGCTTTCCACTTTGGTAATCACATTATTAACCTGTTCAGTCAATTTATTCTGAACATTCGTGATAGAACTTCCAACACCGGCAAGTGCATCCGCTACATTCGTATAGTTCTTGTCAAAAGAAGTACCATCCTCACCAAACTGCTTGATCTTGAAATCCGGTGCTTTCCATTTGCCCTCTTTATCATATCCAGCACCACCACCAAAATAGGTTGCAAGTTGTTCGTTCAGCGAATAAAGCTGACTACCCGTTACGGCATCTGTTGATTTAGCGCTAATCTCACCATTTGCTAGAAACGTAATTCTACTGTTTTCTTGTGTCCTGACAGCTTTGCCTTTTTCTTCTTTACTCTTTTCATGACGCGCTACAAAGGCATCGGCTTCCTTGCTCCATAACAAAGAATCCTGTGCTACTCCTTCAGAA
>NZ_JBHIPR010000073.1:0-1200 GCF_042196145.1 Bartonella sp. AP258QHHD | reverse complement strand
AATCCGGAGAGAGGCATATCGATAGCGCCCCGGATGATGAGCCATCCGTAGATGATGAAAGCGATTGTGATACCGATTGAAACAAAGGGTGTAATTGTAGCTATTGTTTTTGAGGAAATATCCGTGACATATGTTTTTGTTATCTGATCAATTTTATTGAAAAGTTGCGTGAACACTGTAAAGTCCATGGAATTTCTCTTTAACAAATTTTCAACTTTTTATCACCTTGGAACATAGATATATGCTAAACGCCTCATTTTCATTTATACATTACCTAAGTGTTTTCAGCACGATAGCTTGGCTTTGATAAAATCTTTGTGCTTCTCTTAATTATTCGGATAGTACTGAACCTTCTACATCGGCTTTTGTTTTCATCGTATGGTAGGAATCCCTTTTTTTTCATGATCAAAAATTTTCATATCAAGTTCGCGTCTTTTCCTTTTGATAAGTGATTGCTCAGCGTTACGTAAATGTGCTACCATTTGTACCTTTATAAATTCATTTTGGATCATGGCTAATGAACCATCGATATGTGCTTGAAGATCTGCAATATCTTTCAGGTTTTCTTTTTTTGAACTTCATCTAATAGATCTCTGAGGTATTGAAAACGATTTTCTACGTTTTCAAAACTTTTTAAAGTTATAGCTTTATCTAGTATCGATGCAAATTGTAAACGCTCTGAAATAGTTTTGCCCATTTGATCAAAAGGCCCAGAAACTTTGTTTTCGTCCTCTAGTACCTTTTGATATGATTCTCTTGAAAGCTTATCACTCTTATAGAACGATTCTGGTTCTTTGAGAAAAAAACTAGAAAAGTCTATTTGCTTTGGGTTTGTTTTCTGACTCTTTGTTATAGCTTGATAGGCTTTTTCTGTTTGTGAAATTTGTTCTTTTTTTAACGCAAGTTGTTTTTTAAAGAGCTCAATAATTTCCCCTTTTTTTAATAGCTTAATAAGCTCCAGATATTCCGCTGGTAGAGCAGGTGGTGGCGATGGAGCAGGTGAATTCTGTTTAGTATCTGATTCCGAAAGAATCTGTGCCCTTAAAAGATTTAGCCGCACGTTACCACCTACATGATTTCCATCAACATTGTTTGCATGTGCCAAATTTATCATCCCCCAAAGGGTAATCATTCCTGTTATAATAAATCGCTTTTTCATCTGTCTCCTCGCTTGATTTCGGCAGGGATTGTTTTATTAAT
>NZ_JBHIPR010000072.1:0-1486 GCF_042196145.1 Bartonella sp. AP258QHHD | reverse complement strand
AGTTCTTTCGTTGGCTATAGCGGCTACATTCTTATCGAATGTTACGCCTGTTTTTTCAGCAAATCCTGATTTTAGAAACACGTTTCTTGAAGGTGTAAAAAGTGCTGGTGTATCTTATCCACAAAGCCTTCTCTCTGTTGCTGGTTTGAATGCTTCTGAAGATTATGCAAATTTTTTAACCAAAACCTTTTCTGGTAAGGGTGATAAGAGTCCTATCGTAAATGTTCTTGCGGAAGATAGCAAAAATTTATTGGTAAGAACCCTAGGTACAGACGAGCAATATAAAAAGTCTCTCATTAGTCCACGGTCGCTTGTTCGTGATAGCTCTACAGCCCAACAGTTTGCAGGGAATAATGAGAATGCAATCCCTGTTAATGTTTCTGACCTTTTGCGGGGCGGAACTGCAGGAATGCAACGTTCTCAAAATAACAATATTATTTTGGGTAGTGGGATTAATTATACAAACAGCAAGTGGGGTGTTTTTATTGGTGACGATGTGGTTGGTAGTGTTGATGGGAGAGGTGTATACGGTTCTGTTGCTATCGGGTACAGAGCAAAAGCTGGTGATGGTTGGAGTACTGTTATTGGTTATATGGCAGAGTCACCTAAGGCCGTGTATGGTACTGTTGTTTTGGGGCGGGGGGCAAAAACGGAAGGTGTTTATAGCATTGCAATCGGTGGTGTTGGAGCTAGTCCTGGATCTAAAGAACAGGATATTGATGAAAAAAATAGAGTACTTGCAACTGGTGATTATGCAATGGCTCTTGGTTATGGCGCGAAGAATTATGCAGAAAAGGGGATTGTTCTTGGTTACAATGCATCTGTAACAAAGGAGGCGCTGTATAGTATTGCTATGGGTAATCAGGCAAGTGGAATAGGTGAATCTAGTATTGCTATAGGTTCCATGTCTTACGCTTTTGCTCCAAGCAGTATCGCAATAGGTGCCAGTTCTATAGTTTCTGTACAAGGTGGTGTTGCTATAGGAAGTAATGTTATCGCTGATAGGGCTCTAGGTCTTCCAGGATATGCTTCTTCGCTGCAGGGGGCGACAAAAAGCACTGAAGCGCAATGGAAAAGTACGCAGGGTGCCGTTAGTGTTGGTAGCAAAAGTACGGGCGTGACGCGGCAGATTATAGGTGTAGCAGCTGGTAGTGACCCTACTGATGCAGTAAATGTTGTACAGTTAAAAGACTTAGAAAGTGTCGTGAGAAATGGCGGTTGGAAACTATCTGTTGGGGGTAAGGATGGTAAGAGCGTTATCATGGACAGCGCGGTAGATTTTTCCGCTGGAAGTACAAATCTTACGATTACAAAAGGCAAAGATGACAATAATATAAAATTTGATCTAGCTAAGGAAATCGCAGTCAATAAAGTAACTGCAGGAAGCAGTACCTTAGACGCAACGGGCTTAGTGATTACAGGTGGACCGAAAATAATCATTTCTGGGATAGATGCTGGGGGTAAAAAGATTACAGGAGTGTCTGAT
>NZ_JBHIPR010000071.1:0-8545 GCF_042196145.1 Bartonella sp. AP258QHHD | reverse complement strand
TTTTTTTTAAATAAAATAACCCAAACTTTACCAATAAAATATTGAACAAAAAATCCTATTTCAAGACATTATTGGAAACAAGCAATTATAGGAAAAATCTGCCTTCATAAAAATAAAACATGAAAACAGCAAGGAGTTCAAAGAGAGCATGGCGCCTTTAAAGTAAAATATAGCACCCCATTGCAATGCATAAAAATAGGAAGTTGCCTAGGAATGAGTTAATCACAATAACGCTTGTTTTATGCTACTTTAATAGAGAAAATTTTCTGCGCAGATACGATTTATAAAGACATTGCTGTATAAAGAGAATCGCATGATCTGTAATTTGTAAAAAGAATCAAATTCCTGTAGAAGCATGCTAAGCTATCTATCTAGCTTTCTTTATTTAATATTGAAAAGTACTCTTATAAATCTATGTGGGATAACGAACAACAAAAAAACGATCCTGGACAAGACCCTGCTCTTGTCGTCAAGCGCTTGCGGCCTGCGCGCCGACAGGTCTCTGCTCGTTGGCTTACGGGAACCATTCTGACAGGAATCACTTCCTGCATTCTTATGGGGATTGCACTTTTTACGGCTCTTGATGAACAACAGCGATTGGTAACACCGCCACAATGGTTTACGCAAGAAAACCTATCAGAATCACAAGACCCTGAGGCCAATGGCTATAAAGGTGATCGTATTTCTCCCACCCATGCAAGGCAAAGCTTTGACAGAAAACGTCAATTTGAATTATCGATTCTACAAAAAAAAGGCGATGAAAAAGTCATTCAAACACAACATTTTGAATGGATTCGTATGGCTTTAGCCGAAAATCGCCCCCAGAAATATAGCTATCCAAAATTTGATTCTTTAAGCATTCTTGCTAGTGATACGAAAAATCAAAATATCGCACCACAAGAAGATTCTGGGCAGATTTATGGAGCAAAGGTTGAAACAAAACTCACCTTACGCAGCTATGATTTTAAGGTAAATCAATTCGATTTTGATGACAGCGACACATTGACAGATGAAGAGGCACAACAAGAAGTACAAAAAGCTGGATTTACTTTAGAAAAGAGCTCCGAACTTCTTTCAGTTCTCACATTGATTGATCCTTTAAAATTAGAAGATGTATCCTCCCCTTCCCAAGGCACAGAATCCCCTGAAGTTCGAATCGTTCAAGAAAATGTAACCGTTTCTCCTCAAAGTCACCGTATCGATCTGACGAAAAACTATGTTGAAGATATTATTCCTATTCGTAAAAAACAAACGATAGCCGATGCTTTCAAAAAAACCAGTTATACAAAAAAGCAAATTGACCAGGTTGTAAAAACGCTAGAAAAAATAAGCCTTTCCGATTCCCTTAAAGAGGGAAGCCTTTTACGCATTGGTATTGTGACACAAGCTGGTGAAGAAGACCATCTCGTACGCGCAAGTATCTATCAAGGGATGCATCATGTTCTCACCATTGCCCTGAATGATAAAGGCCAATTCATTGAAAGCACAGAGCCTAAAATGTCTAAAGCACTTAAAACGGCTTTTCAAAATGGTATTCCACATTCTTATATCAATAGCGCGCAATTACCAACGGCTTATGATGCACTCTATAGTGCTTTGCTAAGCCATAATATATCACAATCTCTCTCTCATCGTCTTATTCGTCTGCTAGCCACCAATATTGATATGAAAAGTCCGATAACACCCAATGATCAGATCGAAATATTTTATGCTGTACCACAAAGCGATAAAGAAAACAAAAACGGCAAAAAGAATTTGAAAGCAAAGGAATCATCCAAGAACGCTGATCCAGAAATTCGTTATATTAGTGCAACTTTTGGGAATACAACTTATAAATATTACCGTTATCAATTAAAAGATGGAAGCGTTGATTATTATGATTCTGAAGGGAAAAGTTCAAAGCCTTTCTTGCTGCGCAAACCCACACCAAATGGCATTTTTGGCTCTCCCTTTGGTCCACGCAAACATCCTATTTTAGGCTATGTCCGCATGCATACGGGTGTTGATTGGATTGCTCCTAAAGGATCACCCATTATTGCTGTAGGAGATGGTATTGTCACAAGAGTAGGCGTAACAGGCGGCTATGGAAACCATACGGAAATTCAACATGCCAATGGATATGTCAGCAGTTATTCACACCAAAGTCGTTATGCACCAGACATCAAACCAGGCGTGAAAGTACGACAAGGACAAATTATTGGGTATGTTGGATCAACAGGAATGGCAACCGGTCCCCATTGTCATTTTGAAATCATTGTCAATGGCGTCAAAGTTGATCCCATGCGCATTCGTATACCGGATAGCAAAGCCTTAACCAATCAAGACCTACAAACATTCCTACAAGAAAAAAACAACATTGATGCCTTGATCAACAGCCCAATAGCACCCTCCGAAGAAACTTAAAGCATCTGCATTTTTACGACTCAAAACATCTAAAAATATGCTTGAGCGCTTACTTTTCTTAAAGAGATTTCCGCATTTTAAATATCTATTAAAGAATACGCCGAAAGATGCCACCACCCAAGGTCGCATCACAATGATTAAAAATAAAACGCCCTCCCCTTTTCTGGTTTACGCACAATAGAAAAGTGAAAAATATGAAACCCCAAAAGGCTAACTCTTCTTGTTTATTTTATCAAAACGATAGCCCGTCCTTATTGCCATGCAATAAAATCTCAAATCAAAGGTGAGTTTTTCTAAAGAACGAAGATTCTAAAACCCATATCATTCTATAAACAACCCGACTTCTTGTTGCACAGATTCCACTGGTTGAGCACTGATGCTGTTTAAAGCCCTGAAGGAGGGAGGGCATGAGTTTTTTACAAGCGCGTTCTACCTTAAGAATATTCCTTACACACTTTTACAAAAACACCCCATATTTAAAGTTTCACATGCCTTACAAAAAATAACAAAACTTGAAAAAACTCTCTCTTTGCAAAGCAATAGAGCTTACGAATATAAGTATTATTGGCTTAAAGAAGCACTTATTCAAAATAAATTTAAAGGCTAACTTAAGCACTTCAAAGCTCTCAGACAAGGAGAACTTTGAAAGCCGATCATCGGAGTCAACAAAGCAAAAAAACAACAAGAGAGAAAATCAAACATTACACCAAAAGATAAAGAAGCAAAATTGTTTCTCTTGAAGGCAATTGACAATCTGATATGAATGGTGCTGTGTTCGCGCTACTGAAGCCGTATTTTTCCTTCTTCTTGTGAAAAGATGCCCTCCCCATACATTCACGATGAATGAAAGGCAGCTTACCACGAGAAAAGAGAAAATTTACCCTTTTAAAAAATCAGTCAGAGCTTTTTTTTGAACTATTCATGCTAAGTTTTGGCAAAGGAATGACAATCTTTGTGCCTCCTAAAGCAGAAGTTTCAAACAGAGGTTTTTCACCAAATTGCATACAGAGCTGTTCCACGACCACACGACCAAGTCCTGTTTTTTGTTTTAAAGTTTGGCTTTTCATTCCCACGCCATCATCTTCTACAATGAGCATCAATTGTCCATCTTTCTGGGGACCAAAGGAGATATAAATATGACCAGACCGTTGATCAGGAAAGGCATGTTTTAAGGAATTTGTCAGCAGTTCACCAAGGATAATTCCAAGTGTTGTCGCATCTCTTGAAGACAGGCGACAATCTTTAAAGTTGGTGTGAATGGTGATGTTTTCACGCAATTCAAAAGGGACTGCCAATTCGACATCATGCACAACAGAGCTGAGAAACTCTGCCAATAAAGTCGTTTCCATATCATCACTTAAGCGCAAACGACGATGTGCTGTAGAAATTGTCTGAATACGATCACGTGCAGCCCCTAGAACAGCACGGACCTCTTCATTTTTGCTCCGGTTTAACTGGAGCCCCAACAAAGAAGACACCGTCCCAAGAGAATTGCCAATGCGATGGCTTGCATCCTGCAACAATATTTCAACCCGTTGGCGTTCTTTTTCAGCGTGATTACGTGCTCTTTCTAATTCTTGTGTTCGTTCTTTCACGCGGGCTTCCAGAGCGATATTTTCACTATGAAGCAGCAATTGATACAATTTTAAAGAGCGCATATCACGATGAAAACGATTAATAACAAAATAGGCAGAAATAAAGGTACTCACAACGGAAACAATAGCCGCCAATGTCAAAGCCGCCCGCATCAATGCGATACCCTCACGCTGTTTTTGTCGCACCACATCATCCCCATTAATAAAGCTTGTCATCAATTGAGCTAAACGTGCTACAGGAATCTTTGATACTTCCAAAGAGTCCGCATGAGAAGGTTGAGAAGGTTGTTCAGGAATCGCATCAAGAGCACGCATATGGGCATTCATAAAGGCTTTTCGTGCTTCAACCTCTTCTTTAAAAGCCGTAAACCATTTATACCACTGCGGATGCGCATAAACAATAAGTGCGATATAGTCGAGAATATTCCCCAACTCCCGCTCTGCATTTTCAAAACGTATTTTATCTTCCGCCTTGCGCGTTTTTGCATAGCTGCGGTCAGCAACAGCCATATCAATCAGGCTAATAAGGACCAAATCAGCCTGTTCGCGCAATTCTGAACTTGTATTCAACTGTGCGACTTCTCGATCAACGGCATTTGAAAGCAACATAATAAAAACCGATGCCAAAAGAGCCATAACAAGAGAAACAACAATCGCACCCCACCGCCAGCGTGATATCGTTGCATCAGAAGAAGGCATTTGAGGCATCAAATTTGTTTTTGTTGTCATAGAATGTCCATTGGCGAACTTGAAAGTCGTCATTTTTCAGCACAAAGGAAGGCAACCTTATGGAACATAAAACCTAAAGCCCGTGAGAAAGTTTTATACAGGCTTTTCTTGTGTTCCTAAGGATACACGCCAAACTTCTGAATTCCCTCAGATACTGACTTTACTGTAATAGCTATAACGGGAATAAAAAAAACAAGGCTATCAATCATAATTATTATGCTTTTTTAGCCGTTAAATGAACACAATGTACTTCCAGCTGAGTAAGAATCAGGACCATAATCAGACTCACCATTGACTTTAAGAAGTTCTTGTAATCGATTACGCGCCCTGCTCACACGGCTTTTAATGGTTCCAACAGCACAACCACAAATAGCCGCAGCATCTTCATAAGAAAATCCCGATGCGCCAATGAGAATAATGGCTTCTCTTTGATCGGCAGAAAGCAAATTTAAGGCTTTTTTGAAATCTTGTAAATCAAGCGATCCATATTGAGCAGGATGAACAGCGACATTTTGAGTAAACACGCCATCGGTATCTTGAACTTCTCTTCCCTTTTTACGCATTTGACTATAAAATTCATTGCGCAAAATGGTAAAAAGCCAAGCTTTAAGATTAGTTCCCATCTCAAAACTATCTTGCTTAGCCCATGCCTTCATAACAGTATCTTGGACCAAATCTTCGGCTTTATCGTGCTTGCCACTTAAAGAAACAGCAAAAGCTCGTAAAGCCGGCAACACAGAAAGGAGTTCTTGTTTAAAGTTTTTCGCGCACTTTGACATAAAGGATTCAAACCTTTTCCACATTGTTTAAGCCAAATTGCTCTGCGCGCTCCAACTTCTCTAAAAGCTCAAGCAAACACCGTGGCAGTGCTTCTTCTTGAATTTCCATGTAAAATTGACGTAACTTCCGTGCTATTTCGCTATTGACCCCGAGAAGATCATCTCCAACTCTAAATTGTGTGGTGAGATTTTTTTCATCACGGTCGTTCATTTTTCATCCCCCTAATCCATATATTACTGGTAGCACCGCGAAGAATTTTTCGCCTTATGGTTGTAAATATAGCTGCCGGTAAAAAGTTCCATACAAATCAAGGAACTTTTTTATCGGTTGAGAATTTCAACCAACAAAATGCTTGAAAGGTCAAAGGAGTTATAAATTATGTCATTATCAACGCGCATTGCCCCGCATCTTCCCTATCTTCGGCGTTTTGCCCGCTCTGTCACCGGTAGCCAATCCTCTGGCGATGCCTATGTTTCAGCGATGTTGGAAGCACTCATTGCCGACATCTCCATTTTTCCCAAAGCCTCCACTGACCGAATTGGTACCTATTGGCTTTTTTGCCATCTTTTTGACCAAACCACACCAAACATCCCTGAACCCCTGCCCCAATTTGGTCTTGAACAAAAAACCAGTGCCAAATTATCCTATCTCACACCCCGTGCACGCCAAGCATTTTTGCTCATTGCTGTTGAAGGGTTTCATGAACAAGACGCCAGCGAAATCATGAATCTGGATACGAAAGAATTTCGCAAGCTTCTCAACCAAGCATCCATTGATATTTCTCAACAAATTGCCACTGAAGTCATGATTATTGAAGATGAACCTCTTATTGCACTTGATATTGAGCAAATGGTAGAAAGCCTAGGTCATCATGTTGTAGGAATAGCGCGCACGCGTGATGAAGCTGTCATCATGTATCATAAGAAAAAACCACGGTTGATTTTGGCTGATATTCAATTAGCCGATAACAGTTCAGGGATTGATGCGGTCAACGAGATTTTGAAAAATGACCGTATACCGGTGATTTTCATCACGGCTTTTCCCGAAAGGCTTCTCACTGGCGAGCGTCCAGAACCAACTTTTTTAGTGACCAAACCTTTTAACCCTGATATGGTGAAAGCGCTTATTTCCCAAGCTTTATTTTTTCAAGAGAATGCTTCTAAAGCGGCTTAGAACAGGGTAACATCTTAAAATTATGATCGTTACGCCTCTTTCAAAGCCTCCCATGGATAAATCTCATATGAGTGCGCTCATGCAAGCGATTCGTGGTGCTGATATTTGCGTTCTCTATCAGGCAACAAATCTGGTTTATTTATGGGCTGAAAACTTGCCACACCATTTGCACAATAAATGGCGGGTTGGGTGTCGTGACAGCGACTTTTTTTCGCTTGACCTTGCAGACAATATGGAAACCATCAAACTGCAAGTTTTAGCCAGTGGCAAAATGCAAACTGTTGAAGCACGTTTTGAAGATACAAACAAACAAGAGATTTGGTACAAATTTTCTATTGATTGCCACCGCAATGATAACGAAGACATTATTGGTATTATCACCACCGGTGTCAATATTTCCGGCTTACGCCGCCGTGAACAAGTGCTTAAAATCCTTCTTCGCGAAGTCAGTCACCGTTCTAAAAATCTTCTAGCGATCATTCAAAGTATTGCCAGCCAAACCGCCCGCTATACTGAATCTCTTCAGGTTTTTTTACGAAAATTTCAAGGTCGTCTTCATTCTCTTTCTCATTCTCAAGATCTGATCACTGATTCCGATTGGCGCGGTGCTCAATTTCGCGAATTGGTCCAAACGCAGGCTTTAGGTTATTTTATGAAAGAAACAGAACGTTTTTCACTTGAAGGCGTCGATCCTTATCTTTTTCCCAATGCCGCTCTGCATATTGGTTTGGCTTTTCATGAACTGATTGTCAATTCTCTTTCTTTTGGAGCCCTTTCCCAAGAAAAGGGGAGCATCTGTGTACGCTGTGAAATCGAAACAAAACTGAATGGCAAAACGCAACTTATCATCACTTGGCATGAAAATTTTGAATCCGGCATCCCTCCCACAAACAATAAAAAAGCCTGTTTTGGTAGTGCCGTTCTCGAAAAAATCGTTCCCATTTCTGTGAATGGTTCAGCTTCCCTCAAATTGACACAAGAAGGAATTGTCTATTGCCTCTCTGTTCCTGATACTTATTTTGATATTTTTTCTTAAAAGAGCATTTTAAACAATGAACAAGAGAAGTTTCCCCTTTTTTAGTAAAATGTCTCATCTGTTTATTAAGCACAAAGACATTTTCCAACCTCTTTAAACCAACCTCTATAGTCCCCCAATAGTTCCCCAAAACCTTAACGAAAAACCTTAACGATGAGAACTGAAAGCTACATAAAATCCATTCCCGCTGTTAATCAACTTCCATCCCTCATATAACCGGCATATTTTAAAACAGAAACCAAAACGATAAAGAGCAAACCGTTTCAACTTTTACTATGCCAAATAAAAGCGAGCCTATTACCCATCTCTTTTTGTATAATTTTCGCAATGCGCATACAATTTTATTTTGGCATAATATGCAATTTCAAGGAGTAAAGCTAACATCCATCATCATTCTTCAGCTTTACGGGCTTAAAGCCTCCACGAAAACGACAATTAATTGATGTAAATTACACATTTTATGCTTTTATTTATCGCATTCTTTAATGGAGATATTCTCTTCAGTTACAATAGGGCATCCTAAAACAGAATACACTTGTGTCCCTCATTCACGCATTTTTTTTTAATATTTCCCAGCGCATCCACGCTCATTTCAAAACAGTATCTGTAAATAAGATATAATAGCCCCCGTAAAGTGAACCATCAAAACCGCCCCTTGTTACGCCACGCCCTTCTTTACCTTCATACCCCTTTTCACTTCATAAAAGTAGTAGCTGAGCATCATCATACCATTTGTCTCTCATGTTACAACAGCCATTGACCTTTGAGAGCGTCCATAAGAGGCATTTTAGTCTTTTTTCAAATATTACTCACCGACATAGCCCCCCCC
>NZ_JBHIPR010000070.1:0-8842 GCF_042196145.1 Bartonella sp. AP258QHHD | reverse complement strand
TTTTATCTGTATAGCTCTCAGAAGTCGCTATACTAAAATTGACTATTTCTGCTCCAGAATTCATTGTTTTGCTTTCGGGATTGGCACCAAGGCGCCCGATTAACGTCACTTTATTTAGCATATTTGTAGCCCCATTAGATTAGCAATTTATACATGAAAAATCTTAGCATAATTTGCATATTTATACAATTATTTCAGTTTATTAATAACAGTTTTTTAAGTATTACATTATAATATTGTTTGACAAATTATTTATCAAAAAACCATGTCACACAAATGGCATGGCTTTCTTATTTCTTCTTTTAACTTTTTAATAAATATCCTTTCATTAAGAGTCTGTATCAAACTTTTTTGTTCGATTTATTGTTGACTATCGAACCTTTTTGTGCGATATTCATTTTATGAAAAAAGGGGGAGGCTAAATGAAACGGAAGCACTGCTTAGAGAATTACGTAAAGAAGCCAGAAAAAGAGGCATTCATTACAGTGAAGCTCCTGATGCAGGCAAAGGGTCACATTATTTGGTAACTTTTGGAGACAAGACAACCGTTATAAAATCTGGTGAATTGACCCCACTTTACGTGAAAATAATAAAAAAGCAGTTGGGGGTATGAGTTACTCTCTCAACGGCTTTAATTTTTCGTTTCAAAAACATTTTGATCATAGTGAGGAGACCTAAACATGGAATATACGTATCAAGCAAAACTGGAATCTGATCCGGATGGTGGTTTTATTGTGATTTTTCCAGATGTACCAGAAGCAATAACAGCTGGAGAAAATAGAGCAGAGGCATTAGAGAATGCTGTTGAAGCTTTAGGGTTAGCATTACGGAGCTATCCTATGCGTGGTTTGCCTTTACCAATGCGACAACAGTATAAAGACCTTGTAGAGGTTACGGTAGATGCGTGGAATGCTCTTAAGCTCGCAGTGGTAGAAGCCTTTAATGAAGCGAATATCACAAAAACAGAATTGGCACATCGTTTGGGTAAAAAAGAAACAGAAGCAAGACGCATTCTTGATCCAAATTATCCAACTAAGCTTCAAACACTAGAGCAAGCACTGAGTGTTCTTGGCAAGCAAGTCGTTATTACAATCAAAAATGCGGCTTAACTTCCTCCCCACTTTTAAAATGGGGAGTTATGTTTTTAAATCTAAGCAGCTTTTACGACAGATCTTGCTAGAACCTGTTTTGCTTCTTTAATAAGGGCTTTGTATTTTCTGTTCTCTTCATCTACTCTGAAGGCATCAAGAAGACGCATATGAATAGGACCTAAAAGATATAAAACTTTTTCGCCAGCGTTCATACCTTCCCAATAACTTGGCAAATCAAAGCGCGTATCATTATCATAATCAACAGCTTGGTTTTTTAGTTTCTTTTCACACTCAATAAAGTAACGACGAGCTTGTCTGCCTTTCTCATTGCGTTCAACCATGGAAAGCTCTTTTGCCATGTCTAGAGTGAGGTGATATTCGATACTTGGACGACCACCTTTAGGTTTCGGTAAATTTTTACCGAAACTCATAACACCTTGATTTTCTTGAGAGGCATTAGGTTTTACTCTTTTTTGAGTAAAACTCACAAAGTCCTGATTTTCTTGAAAAGAATATTCTTCAACCCGTCGTGAAATTCAATCGTTGAAGCGTATATTAACTTCTAAAAACGTATGCAACTCGCGTGCATTGACAGTTTGAACTGTTTCTTTTCCAATAGTTTGTTCTGTAATTTTAATAAGAGTGTTCATGATGAATTCCTTGTTACTTAATATGTTTTCATTGACATTCTAAAAGAGTGCCGGGTGCTGAAAACACGGTAACAAGTCCGTCGTTACGCTTTCCCCATGAAGGTATTGTATAGCATAACTACACCCGACAAGATCGTTATATGCTACAGCATATAACGAGTCAAAATCTTTAATGTCTAGAAGATTAGTTATTTCGGCAACTAATCCGCTTGTTATCAAGGTGTTTTCAGGCACCTAATTCGATTATTCATATTGCTGTAATAATGTCAAGCGGCTTCCGATAATTTTTTGATCTCTTTATTGATCTCATCTATAAGAGGTTCGTAATTCAGAATGCTTTTCGGAATAGCACCACCGTAAACCCATGCTTTCACCTGCGCTTTGGTACTAAAATCCGCATTTTCTGGTGTGGTATAATACTGGCCGCCATCAAACTTTTCACACTCTCTTGTGCCGTCTTCATATTCGTAGAGGTTGTAAAAATACTCCTCTGCTCCGTCCCCCCAAGGAACATAACCAACAGCTGTTGCAATAAACTCTTTTTGCATTGGTTGTTTACGCTTTTTTAAGAACAGGTCTTTTAATATTCTCATGTTTTTAGTCCATAATTTTACCAATTGGTCTATTTACCTAAAATTTGACCGTACAGAGCGTTTTATATTACAGAGATATGGTTTTTCATCGTAAAATCTTTAAATCGCTTTGTACGGTACCTTTTTGTCGATTTAAATGCACGTCTAATCGTAAAATGATCAGCACTTTTCACTAGTTTGCTGTGAACCAAAGCGTTTCATTATCCCACCAATGCCATTTAAAGTCTCTTCAAGCTCTTGCTTGTGAACAAGCGTTAGTGGTCTAAAATGCTCTTTCGCTGTTTTTTCTTTGAGTGTTTTCTCACGTGTGTTTTCAATTGCTCTACGTACAGTTTCGGCTTTTGAAAGAAGGGTATTTTCTAGTGTCTGGCAATAAGTTAAAAGCTCTCCACAAGTTGGCATAAATGTTTTTGATATCCCAATTGCTTGACCAGTTACGATATCTTCGACGCCTTTTTTCAGAGCATATGCTGAAATCCGTTCCAGCATCATGCTATAGGATAGAACAACGGCTTTGGAATCTGTGTTCGCAGGGACTCTCATGCTTGAGAGTAGGAAAGAAGCTTGCTCAATTTGCTTAACTGAAGCTTTCACAGAGAGCAACGCTTGTAGAAGATTGCAAGCATCTAAGGTTTGCTCTTCCTCCTGTTTCGTCAATGTATTCCCAGCTTTCAGCGTCAATGGATACCCCGGACTGATCATTTCCATAATCTTCTCCAGATGAGAGATGATCTCTGAGTTCGTTGAAGCCTTCTGCAAGCTGTTCTGTGAAAGTTTTCTGAGTGAATTTTCCATGATAACCACCTAACCGTTTTTCCTGTTCTAATCTTGCTTTTTTCTTTGCTAGCGTTCCGATAGGGCTTGTGACCCAATTGTACCAAGTCCTTTGCCAATCTCGTTTGTTTGCATTTTTACCTGGGTTTGCTATCCAGTAATTTGTGAACCGTTCGGTTTCTAACAGCGCCTCATCATGCGTTAATCCTTGATCGATTGCGTATTGCAAATTAGGTTTGAAATCCTCTGGCAATCGACAACCGCGATTAGCTTGCGCTCGTTTTGCTTTTTTGGGAACGTTCTCTTGCTCGTGAATGGAAGGTTGGTTGTCTGATGAGGTTTCGATTTGCTCTGATGTGATCTCAACAGCAGCAACCTCTGTTGGCTCGTCAACCAAATCGATTGTTTCTAAATCTTCAGAACCAATTTCTTTTTTTGCTAAAACGATAGTTTTAGTTTTTTTATTATAACTGTTAATGTTAGTGTTATTGTTATTGTTTATGTTATATATATATAGGCATCATTAAGCATGTCGTAAGCATCATGCTTAGCATCCTTAAGCATACTGTTAGCATCATGCTTAATAACTTTAGCATCGTTAAGCATGGCTTTAGCATTGTTTTTATCAGTATTTTCAATGGCTTTAGCATCATCACAAGCATCATTTGTATGTTTATCCCATCTTGCCTGCGCTGCTTTCTTTGCTCTCTCTGATAACTTCTTTGACCGAGATGTCTTCGATACTTTATCTAAGCTTTCATTAGAGTTATTGAGTTCTTCTTCAACTTTTAAACTCCATAAACACCCATCGTCTAAACGTTCGATATGACCCGTGCTTATTAAAACTTCTAACGCTTTCATAAACATTTTTACTGAACAACCAGTGTAATTAGCCCAGACCTTTGTGTTATTTAAAAGCGGCTCTCCAGTGTAAAGCATTTGCAAACGCAATTTTATATAAACATTGCATTCAATGGGAGATAAACAAGCAAGATCAAGAATCCACCTATCTGCAAACAGCCTCGTCCACGGTAATTTACTGGACATATATACCCCCTTCTTTCATTAAATATAAAATTGCCAAAGCATCTGCTTCGTTGTCGTCACAAGGCGCGTGACCTTTTGCACGCATTGCCTTAATCATTTCTTCTTTTGACGCATTCCCTTTGCCTGTCATTGCTTTCTTAATGGTACCAACGGGAATGCCTTCATACGGTATCTGATGATGTTCACACCACGCCGTTAATGTTGCTAGAAAGCCCCCATAAATATGAGAAGCGTCTGTACCCACATGCCGGCGGACCTCTTCAAAATACACTGCATCAATTTCATCAACAGACCTCTTTAGTTCAGTAAGCCATTTCTTAAAGCGCAAGTAACGCATGCCACCGCCTTCAAAACGGCGTGATTGAAAATGTTCTGTATCACTTGTGATAAAACCATCTGCATCACGAAGCGCCCAGCCTGTCTTAGTCCCTAGATCAAGGCAAAGAATTGTATGAGACATCTAAATCACCAGTACCTACTTCTCATTAATCTTGTGCTTTAAACTCTCAATCTCAGCATCTAATTCCTTAAGAATTTTCTTCTTTTTTATGACGGGTTGAGCAGAAGTATACACTATGTAAATAGGCGCAACTAAAAGTATAAAAACCATCATTGCAATAAAAAACACTGCATTTATTGATATGAATAAGTAGAGTACTAATTCACCTAGATTCATGTTCCCACCCCATTCTTGAAGATATGCATTTTCAAATCGTGTAAAATTTTATGTTTTTTCGAAATGATCTCACGGAGTTTATCGTTCTTTTTGTCTAATATTTCCGAGACAACAAAGGAGATTATAAGTAAATCAAAGATCACAAATGCAATACCCAAAGCTATCGCTGTCACACTCATCTTTTTTCCCTCACTTTCTTTTCTTCTTATGAGGCGGCGTTTTTACTGCACCTTCACGCTGCTTAAGCTCTTGTCTTAGTCTTTCAATTTCCTCGTCACGTGATTGAACATCTGCTTTTAGTGCCATCACTACTTCACTTACATCTCTGAATGCCTTTTCATGTTCTTCAGTCCTTTGTTGTAGTTCTTTTATCGCTCTATCGCGTTCTTTAATTGCAATATTCAGATCACTAGTTCTCTTTGCCACGTCCTTTGAAGATGCACTTCTTGACCACGCGTATTCTTCATCAAGAGTTTTTATGCTGCTTTTTAAAGTCAAGACCTGCTCTTTAAGAACTTTGACTTTGTTGCGATAATAAAATACAACACGCAACATCGCTCCGCATACAAGCAAAGCTCCCAAAACTACCAAGCCCGCTATTAAAATCTCATTCGAACTCATTCTGATCTCTATTCTTTGCTTTTAGGGCGGTCATCTCGGCCAATCCGTTTTGCCTCGCATTCCATTAAAAAAAGAATGCAACAAGCCGCATGTGCCAAGTGTGATAAATTACTCTCGCCATCCTTATTCTCTCCACCAAACCATGCTAATAAATGACGTAAAGAAGCTCCATACAAACGGCTCCAATTCATGCCATGACGCCAATTGCTTGCACCGTATTTGTTTTCTCCAAGCTCTAAAACTCTACCGATTTCAATCAGTGTCAACGGTGGAATAAGATCAACACGCGGTTTACCAATGTCATTCTTATGTGCTTTAAAAACCATGATTATCCCCCCCTTAAGGCTCTACGTATTTATATGTTTGCTATGACAGAGCGTTTAGTCATAAATTAAAAAAAATGAACTTACTCAATTCAAAAATACACTGCATGCCTCATCTCGTTACATTTAATGTTTGGACCGATTGTGTTTTTCAAAAATTTTTTGAGAGTTTTCTTTGAAATATTTTGTGTCGCCATGCATCTTTATGGACAATTCTGGTCCTAAAGAATTTTTGGCTATTAAATGGTTGTTTTCATCAAAAGAAAAATTCCAATCAGAATTATTAAAAACGATTGTACAGCCTTCTGGAAAACCTATTTCCTGTATTAAATCTTTCAAAATATAAAAAGTATAATATGATTTTTGCAAAACATTTACATAGCTTTGCTCTTTTTTACGATATAAATAAAAAACTTTACGATAGGCCCACAAACAAAAAACCGTAATTACATTGGTCGTAAAAAGTATAATAATTGCCGCTAAACCATAATCCATCTTTACTTTCTTTCTTCTTTAAGAGTGTGAATGATGCTGTCGGTGTTTGTTATCAGCTGTAGTAAGTGGCACGCCCACCTCTTCAAGAGAGGGGCGTGGGTATAAATCGACATACCAGTCAACGGGACGAACAATACCATTGGTTGTCTTTTCAATCTTTAAGACAATTTCAGGCTCAGGAAACCGCAAGCCGCGTAAATACCTGTTAATCGTACTCTGTGCTACGCCAACTTGCTTCCCAAATTCGGCTTGAGATAGTTTATTTCGTGTGAGATATGATTTCAATTTTTCCATAATTCAAATAAATACCATAAAAGACTGTTTTAGTCAATAAAAAATACCTTTATGGACTTTGTTAAATAAGCAGTCTTGGTGTAAGGTTTAAAGCATGCATATAATTAAAAAATTGAGGAAAGATTTGGGACTCACACAGGTGAAATTGGCTGAAAAAGCTGGTACCACGCAACCTCAAATAAAACGGCTTGAAAAAGGTGAGCGAAAATTAACCAAAGAGTGGGCGGAAAAGTTAGCACCACATCTTGGTGTAAAGCCGTTTAATCTTCTTTTCCCAGAAAACGAGGAAATACATCCCATATCTAATGCTATTGGAATGATACCGGTGATAGGAAAAGTTGCTGCTAGCTCGTGGATGTCGGTCGAAGATATGGATTTTGGATTTGATGACATAGAATATGTACCCAGCACCTCAAAATACCCAGCTCACTTTCAATTTGCTTTAAAAATCGAGGGCAACTGCCTTAACAAAATTGCTCGTGATGGTGATCAACTTATTTGCGTAGACATAATAAAAGCCGGCATTAATGTGGAACCTAACGATCTCGTGATAGTTGAACGCAGCCGATTCAATGGTCAAATGATTGAGCGTACAGCTAAACGTATACGTCAAACTATTAGTGGATTTGAACTATGGCCTGAAAGTACTGAACCCAATCATCAAGAACCTATCAAAATAAATGGGGCAACTGATGGAGAGGAGATTCGTGTAGTTGGGAAAGTTCTTTGGATTTTAAGAAAACCCTGAAAACAAAGGAGAAGCGGGAATGGGGACAGTAGACGAGAGCTTAAAAATAATAGCTGATAAAGTCAAAAATCATTCAGATACTATGTTAACTGAAGAAGCGGTCAAAACAGCGGTCGTTTTACCATTTCTGCGCGCACTTGGGTATGATATTTTCGATCCACTTGAAGTCATTCCCGAGTTTACTGCTGATGCCGTTGGTAAAAAAGGTGAAAAAGTTGACTATGCTATCCGTATAGACGGTGAGATACGTATTCTTTTTGAGTGCAAACCGATATCTTGCGAATTGAGTTCAAAGCATTTAAGTCAATTATATCGATACTTTAGTGTAACGAATGCTAAATTCGCGATTTTGACAAATGGTCGATTTTTTCATTTTTACACAGATCTTGATGCTGCAAACAAGCTCGATAATAGGCCATTCCTTACTTTTGATGTAATAGAATACAATACTGTGGTACTTACAGAGCTTAAAAAGTTTGAACGCTCAGCATTTAATATTGAAAATATATTGGTGACAGCCGAGCAGCTCAAATATGTATCTGGAATAAAACAAAACATCCAAAAAGAAATAGAAAATCCGTCCGAAGGTTTTGTTCGTGTTGCTTGTGCGGATGTTTATGAAGGGCGCCTGACTGCTAATGTCTTAGAAATGCTCACAGGTGTTACTAAAAATGCGTTTCGCGAAGTAATATCTGATGCGGTAAAAAGTCGGCTTTCTAGCGCTTTACAAACAACAACTGAAACCGACAAGCAAGATAATATTGCTACATCTATTGGTAATGAACATGCCATAATAACGACCGAAGAGGAAGTTGAAGGCTTCATGATTGTCAAGGCAATTGCGCGTGAAGTTATTTCTGCCGACCGTATTGTTATCAGAGATGCAAAGTCGTACTGCGCCATTTTAATTGACAATAATAACAGAAAGCCGTTGGTTCGACTGCACTTTAACAGAAAACATAAGCAACTAGCCCTTTTCGATACTGATATTGATGAAAAAGTCGGTATTGAAACGCTAGATAATATTTATGATTTTGCAGACAGAATAAGAGAAACAGCAAAAAAATATTTATAAGATATTCTAACAACCTATGTATGCCCCGCTGAAGCGGGGTTTTTTTGTTCGTCCGCAGTTTTTATAAAAAAACTACGGCGTTATCTACCCATCGATTGGCTCTGTCTGCACACTGCCCCAATTTTTCCTGCATATAAATTTCAAATACAGCTAACTGATTTATTTTTTTACGGGATACTAGGAAGTATCATGCCTCTACACTGAACGCTACAATACCCAAACCGATTCGTAATAAATATTAAAGTTCATTTATAAAAAACCATTTTAGCATAAAATGACTTGACCATAATAATCCTTTACGGTATACTCCTCTATAACAACATATCACGAAGAAGCAAAAGCCGATCTGGTGTAGATTAAATTACATTAACACGAACAATCGCCAAGAGGCGTTAGGGAGGAAAAATTATGGATAAGCCAATTCTTATAAATTCTGATGAAATCTTATTAGTTGT
>NZ_JBHIPR010000069.1:0-3532 GCF_042196145.1 Bartonella sp. AP258QHHD | reverse complement strand
ACGGCGCATATCAGAAGAAGAAACCTTTATTTGCTCTGAGATAATACGAGTTGCAAGCTGTTCAGTTGACATCTCAAGTGAAAAGAAACCAACAATACCCCCTTCATTGGCTTGGCTGTTATCATGACGCTTGCAAGCATTGGCAATATTAAAAGCAATATTGGTCGCCAGAGAGGTCTTCCCCATAGCAGGGCGCCCCGCAAGGATAATCAAATCAGATGCTTGTAATCCCCCCATTTTCTCATCAAGTGTTTTGATATGGGTAGCTATCCCTGAGAGCCTTGAAGAACGCTTTTTCGCAGCGCTTGCCATGTTAAGTGCTTTTGCAATGGCTGTATCAAAATTTTCAAACCCACCCCCATATTTTCCTTTTTCTGCTAGCTCAAATAACTGATTTTCAACAGTTTCAATTTGTTGTGATGTTGTAAGTTCTACAGAAACATCATAAGCTCTATTCACAACTTGAGTGCCAAGGTTAATTAAAGAGCGTCGGATAAACAGATCATAAATGACACTCCCATAATCTTTAGTATTAATGATTGTTACAGCTTCTTTAGCTAAACGCACCACGTAATTATATACAGTGATGTCACCAATTTTCGCATCATTTTCAACAAAGGGCTTAATAGTAATGGGATCTGCAACTTTTCCATTTTGAATAATTTGTGAAATGATATCAAAAAGCTTTTGATGCAACGGTTCAAAAAAGTGCTCTGCTTTTAAAAAATCAGAAACGCTATCAAGAGCATTATTATTGATAATGATAGCACCCAGCAAAGCTTTCTCTGCTTCAATATTATGGGGTAGTTGACGAAAAGAAGATTGTTCTTCTGTTTGAAAAGAAGGTAATTTAACAGCGTTCATTTTATTCATTATGATTTAAATTGATTTGATAAATGATAATTATAAATCACTGAATCTACAGTGTGAATCCCATTTTTATTTTACTTAACAGCTTGCTTTTTGATACGTTTTGTGCAATAAAGAGACGTTCTTTTATATTTCGGTTATTTCTTTTAATCGTTTATTTAGATCGCTAGCTGTTTTGATAATAAAAGCCGTATCAATTCATTTTGATGCGGTTTTTATGTATTAAGGCTTGCATTTTTACACGTTTTGTGTAATATATTTTAACATTTAAAATGTATAAGTTTCCAGTTGCAAACAAAAGCCGTGTCTTAAAGGACGCGGCTTTTTTTTATTCTATCTTTTAGACGCCACAGCCGCTTTAATCAATTCCTCTACAGTCTTTATCTATCTACAAAAGGATATTAAACCTGTAGAAATCTCTTTTCTTCCTGTAACCCATGCCCCCAAAATAAGTTGCGTATCTCCAAAAACACGCGCCCTGCCACCAATAATTGCCTTTCCATAAGCACGTACATTACCGTAAACCTTCGCAAACCCATTAACACACGCCTCATCACAAATTATTGCATTTTCAAAAACCTTCGCATGCCCCCAAACCATAGCAGCATTATAAACCTTGGCATCATCACCAACCCAGCAATTGCCATCATGTGATAAGTTGTATTCACTTTCAATAAAGCCCCCTAAATCTCCTTTTTTAACACTTCCAAAACTTCTTAAAGCTTTAATGCGATAAAGTGTTCTAACTCTACCATAGAGATGGTCTTTAACTTCTGTAGTTTCATTAGTAAGTTCATATTTTTTGGATACAGTTTTAGTGGTCATAGGTAGCTCCCTAATCTAATATTCAAACAAATTTTTAAATGAAATGGTTATAAGGAGGCGCCCCCGCACCGCCCTATTGTTTAATTAAGCAGCTTCTTTTTCACATTCTAAATCGTCATCATTTTCCGATTCAAGATCAGCATCATAATAGTCTTCAAAATCATCATAATACTCATGACGATAATAATCATCTTCACTACCAAATTCGGGATATGCTTCATTCCAAATATGATCATCTGCTGTTAAAGAAGCGGCGCTATGAACATAAGAATCTCCTGAGATAAGAGCACCACATACAACGGCATCATCGAAAACACGCGCGTCATCACAAATATAAGCAGCACCGCTTATTTTTGCATTGCCTCCAACATGAGCATTATCACAAATGACGGCATCATCAGAAATATGAGCATGATCAGTTACATAGGCATTATCATAAATCTTTGCATTGCCTTCAATTACAACAGCACCTTTAATATGAGCATTCCCATAAAGACGCGCATTGCCTCCCATAAAAATAGCTTCAAAAATAGCATTCCCATAAATTTTTGCATTCCCACAAACGTCTACAAAAAAGCTTCTTACTTTTGCATTCCCAGAAACGCGGGCATTTTGAAAAACGCGGGCTTTATCATATACCCAGCACGTACCATAATGCGATAGGTTGCTTTCATTTTCTATAAAACCACCTAAATCCCCCGCCTTGACATCTCCAAAATCTTTTAAGGCGCGTATACGGTATAATGTGAGACCAGTCATATGATCTATTTCATTAGTCAATTCATATTTTTTGGATGGTTTTCTCTTTTTAACTGTAGCGTTCATGCTGACACCTATTCGTTTAAATTAGTTTTGAATTGACAACCCTATAAGGGCGCCGGGCGCTCAAAACACGGCGAATAGTCCGTCGCTATACTTTTCCCTCGCGAAGGGTATTGTATGGCATAGCTACACCCGACATAATCGTTATATGCTAGAGACAGCACAAAAGAAAGTCAGTATTTTAAGAAATGGGAAAAACCTTTTCGTGGTCTATCCGCTATTCGCTAAGTGTTTTGAGCACTTGCCGACCTTAATAAACGAGCTTTTCTTTAAAGTCAATACGTATTTTTTATTTTTTTTAATTTTTTTCATTTTGATACCTACCTAATTGAATACCAAGTGCTTTCTCTAGCTCGTTGTCTATATCATCATAAGTTTTCACTGCTTTAACTGTACGTTTTTTGATTTCCCTATTCACCTCGTCTATCAACGCTTCGCAACTCAATACGCTTCTTGGCAAATCACCACCGTATATCCAAGCTTTCACTTGCGCCTTGGTACTGTAATCAACATTCTCAGGCATCTCATGATACTGACCACCGTCAAATTCTTCATATTCTCTTGTACCATCATCATATTCGTAAAGATTGTAAAAATACTCAGCTACCCCTAATCCCCATGGTGCATATCCAACCGCTGTTGCAACGAACTTTTTTCCCCCCTTCTGTTTACGTTTTTTTAAAAACATCNCCCCCCTTCTGTTTACGTTTTTTTAAAAACATCTGGTTTAATATCCCCTATCTAAATCCATAACTTTACCAATGGGTTTATTTGCCTCAAAATGGACCGTACAGAAGCGTTTTTAATTTCAATGTGGTTTTTATCACAAAATATTTAAATCGCTCTGTACGGTGCCTTTCTGTCAATTTAAACGCATATCTATTCTCAAAATTATCAGCAAACTTCACTACTTTGCTGTTTTTTCGGATCCATAAGTGTCTTTAAGCGTAGATCGCTGTTGCAAGTTGATTGAAGCTTTCTGAAAGGTTATTTGCGAAATTGTTTGACGGTGGTT
>NZ_JBHIPR010000068.1:0-1028 GCF_042196145.1 Bartonella sp. AP258QHHD | reverse complement strand
GAAGCCAAGAGGTTAGCCGATGAATCGAAGACCATTGCAACGCGTGCAGAACAAACAGCAAGAGAAGCTTCACAAACAGCAACAGAGACGACGCAAGTAGCAGCGACGGCGGTAGCAACGTGTCATGAAGTTAAGACTGTAGCCATGCAAGCAAGTCTAAAGGCAGATGGAGCCAAACAGGCAGCCGATGATGCCAAGGATATTGCCGAAGAAGCAAAAGGTTTATCGGAACGGGCGACATCTTCTGTTAGAGAACTTACAAAAACAGCGTCTCAAGTACAAACGGCAGTAGAGAAGGCATTAACGGAGTCAAGAGAATCCAAACAGATAGCAGAGTCATCTAAGACACTCTCAGAAGAAGCCAAACAACTTGCAACAGAAGCCCAAAATGCCTCTACCAATGCGCTTACAGAAGCGAATGCAGCGAAGGATAAAGCATCTACAGCGCTTACCTTAGTCAATGATGTCAAGAATATTTCTGAAGAAGTGAAAGGTATTGCAGAAACGGCATTATCGACCGCTACCACAGCTAAACAGGCTGGTGATGAGATCGGGCAAAAAGCTTTAGAAGCGTTAACGAAGTCGAGTGAAGCTAAGAGTTTAGCGGAAACAGCTCATAGCACAGCAGTAAGTTCACAGCAGACAGCCGCTGATGCAAAAGCTAAAGCCGAAAGTGTAGAGACAGTTGCGAATGCAGCGAAGAGCACAGCAGAAGAAGCGAAAAGTGCAGCAGATAGTGCAATAGCGAAAGCGGAGCAAGCCCAACAGAGCACAACAGAAGCCTCTAGAATAGCTTTGGAAGCGAAAGCGGTAGCAGAGTCTGCGGTGCGTTCAGGAGAGACGGCAGGGCAGGTGAGTGGGGAAGCGGTGAAGGGCATAGCACAAGAGGCGAAGCGTAAAGCGGAAGAAGCCGAGAAAATAGCACAAGAAGCCAAACAGACAGCAGGTTATGCCAAGCATGATGCGGAGCAAGCGCGTAGTGAGGTGGAAAATGCAAAAAGCACAGCGAATGCAGCGTGGAATAAAGC